>NZ_JAWJTG010000049.1:0-35547 GCF_032911605.1 Stenotrophomonas mexicanensis | reverse complement strand
GGCAATCGCATATCCGGAGGTTGCCGGCCAGCGGCCGGCACTACCAACAGGCCACCCGCATCAGCGCGCCAGCAGCTCGCGCGCGTCCTGACCGGCCTCGCAGTGCACGAACAGCACCGCGGCGATTCTGCTGGAAATGGAAAACGCCGGCGCAAGCCGGCGTTTTTCTTTAAAGGTAGTGCCGGCCGCTGGCCGGCAATTGCAGATCCGGAGGTTGCCGGCCAGCGGCCGGCACTGCCAACAGGCCACCCGCATCAGCGCGCCAGCAACTCGCGCGCGTCCTGCCCGGCCTCGCAATGCACGAACAGCACCGGCACGCCGTGCGCTTCCAGCACCGCGGCCATCTGCCGCTGGCGCATCAGGAACTGCTCGTAGATGCCCTTCAGGCGGTCGCAGTCGTTCTTGCCGTGGTTGTAGTGCGCGCACCAGCCGGCCGGGTCGAACAGCGCCATGCGTGCCTCGCCATGGGTATAGCGCAGCAGCGGCTCGGGCGCGGCATTGAGCCACTCGTCCTCGCCCGGCGCCATGATCGCGGTCTCGATCAGCGGCCACAGCGCGGCCAGGCCCTGGTTGTCGTACTGCATCGACATCATCGCGGCCAGATCATTCACGGTGAAATAGCGCGCATGCTCGATGCGGGCACCGAAGGTGTTCTGCGCCATCAACGCGGTATCGGCATGCGCCATGCCGTTGGCCAGCAGCGTGTCTTCCAGCGCCTCGGCCACTGCATTGGTCGTCGCCACGTCGCTGCCGGTCAGCAGGAACGGCACCACGCGCAGGCCACCGCCCACCAGGCTGGCATCGGCCTGGAACGGCAGCGGCACATCACCAGTGGCGTCGGTACCGAACGCCAGCAGGCGCGGCCCCTGGTTGCGGCCCGGTGCGCGCATCTGCAGTTCTTCCAGGCGGCGATGGATCGGCCAGCCCGGGCGCAGTACTTCGGCCGGGTCGAAATGGGCGGCGGCGAACACCAGGTCCAGCTCGGCCACCTGCGGCACCAGCTTGGACAGGTCGCGGCCGACGCGATCGGCCAGTTCACCGGCCTGTTCGGCGCTGAGCACCGCCTGGCGGGGGATTTCGCCGCCGGCCAGTTCCAGGGCCAGCACGCCAAGGGCATTCATCGCGGGGTCGGGTTTGCTCATGGTTCCACGGTTGGCCCATCACAGGGCGGCAGCTACACTTGGCTCCATTATGCCTGCTCCGTCGTGCAGGCCATGTTGCAGACACCCTCATCCATGCCAGGTATCTCCATGCCCAACGCTCGTCCCGTCGCCATCCTCGGTGGCGTCCGCATTCCGTTCTGCCGCCAGAACACCGCGTATTCGGATGTCGGCAACCTCGGCATGTCGGTCCGTACGCTGGGCGCGCTGGTTGAACGTTTCGGCCTGCATGGCCAGCAGCTGGGTGAAGTGGCGATGGGTGCGGTGATCAAGCACTCCAGCGACTGGAACCTGGGCCGCGAAGCCACGCTGTCCTCCGGCCTGTCGCCGTTGACCCCGGGCATCACCCTGCAGCGTGCCTGCGGCACCTCGCTGGACAGCATCATCACGGTTGCCAACAAGATCGCGCTGGGCCAGATCGAATCGGGTATCGGTGGCGGTTCGGATACCACCTCCGACGTGCCGATCGTCTACGGCAAGAAGCTGCGCGCGCGCCTGCTGGCCGCCAACCGTGCCAAGAGCACCGGCGACAAGATCCGCGCGCTCACCGCTGGCTTCAAGTTCTCCGAGCTCAAGCCCGAATTCCCGGGCGTGGCCGAGCCGCGCACCGGCAAGAGCATGGGTGACCACTGCGAGGACATGGCCAAGGAATGGAACATCTCGCGTGACTCGCAGGACGAGTGGGCGGTGTCGTCGCACAAGAAGCTGGCTGCTGCCTATGAGCGCGGTTTCTTCAACGACCTGATCGCACCGTTCCGTGGTGTCGAGCGTGACAACATCCTGCGCCCGGATACTTCGCTGGAGAAGCTGGCCACGCTGAAGCCGGCGTTCGACAAGGTCTCCGGCCGCGGCACGCTCACCGCCGCCAACTCCACGCCGCTGACCGACGGCGCCGCCGCCGTGCTGCTGGCCAGCGAAGAGTGGGCGCGTGCCCACGGCCATGAGCCGCAGGCCTATCTGCGTGACGCGCACGTCTCGGCGGTGGACTTCGTGCATGGCGAAGGCCTGCTGATGGCGCCGACCGTGGCCGTGCCGGAGATGCTCAAGCGCAACGGCCTGACCCTGCAGGACTTCGACATCTACGAGATCCACGAAGCTTTCGCCGCGCAGGTGCTGTGCACCCTGCGTGCCTGGGAGAGCGAGGATTACTGCCGCAACCGCCTGGGCCTGGATGCACCGCTGGGCCGAATCGACCCGGACAAGATCAACCTGCTGGGTTCCTCGCTGGCTACCGGCCACCCGTTCGCGGCCACGGGCGCACGCGTGATCGCCACTGCCGCCAAGCAGCTGGCCGAGCGCGGCGGTGGCCGCGCGCTGGTGTCGATCTGCACCGCCGGCGGCATGGGCGTAGTGGCGATCGTCGAGCGCTGATCGTTGCGACCGCGCGCCAACCAAGGTTGGCGACTACCGGGAATGCGCGTTGGATCTGCTTTGGTAGATGCCGACCTTGGTCGGCCATGCGATGTCATCGTTCGGAAGATGTCAGAGCGCCAACCAAGGTTGGCGACTACCGGGTTCCACAGATGAAAACGCCGCCCAATGGGCGGCGTTTTTCTGCTCCGGTGGGTGCCGACCGTTGGTCGGCACGCTTCACGGCAACCGTGGATTGCCGAATTCGTCGCGCTCTTCGTTGGCGTCATACACCGGCGGGTGCACCGTAACCGGCTGCTCCTCCACCGTGACACGCAGCGGCGCTTCGGTGCCGCGCACCAGTTCCACGCTGTCCTCGCCACGCTGCAGTCGCAGCGCATTGGCCAGGCACTGCGCGGCCAGCGCGTGCTCGCCACGCTGTGCGAACAGCTCACCCAGTGCCTCCCACGCCGGGGCACCGGCGCCCGCGGCGATGGCCTCGTGCAGGAACGCATCGGCGGCATCCCACTGCTGCTGGGCCAGGGCCACGCGGCCCTGTGCCAGGCGCAGCGCAGCCGAGCTGTCGTGCACGTTGCGCCAGCGCGCGAGGTTGGCCTGACGCGTGGCCAGGCGCTCGGCCGGCAGGCGGCCATACAGCGCCACCAGTTCGTCATCCCAACGCTGGTCCAGTGCCTGTTCCAACGCCAGCAGCGCCGGTTCGTCCCAGTTCAATGCAACCGCACGGCTGGCATACGCACCGACCACGTCCGGGGTTGGCCGCAGCGCCTTCGGCGTGGCTTCCCACTGCGCGGCCAGCGCATTGACGTCGGCTGCTTCCAGCAGCGCCTGTGCGGCCAGGCGTGCTTCCAGTTCGCTGTTGGCGTCGGCCGGCAGCACCTTGCTCTGGCGCAGTGCACCCAGCTGGCCATACGCCTCGTGGGCGCGGCCGGCCTGTGCCAGCGCTTCGGTACGCAGCCACAGGCCGCGCGGCGGCAGCGGCTGGATCGTCGCCACATCCAACGCGTTGATCGCATCCACCGGCAGATCGCGCGCCAGCAGCTGTTCGGCGCGTAGAAGCGCCTGCAGGGTGGCATCGCTCTCGCCCAGGCGCTGCAGCAGGGCTTCACCGGCGGGGCCGTCGGCACGTGCCTGCGCACTGCGCACGGCATTGGCCAGCGCCACCGCGCTCACTTCCGGATCCTTGGCGGCACCATCCAGCAGCTTTTCCGCGCGCTGCCACTGGCCGTGCTCATAGGCCTGCAGGCCGTCGATCAGGCGCACCCGGCCCTGCTTGCGGCGGTAGCGGCCCCAGGCGCGGAACGGTGCTGCGATCAGGCTCCACAGCAGCCACAGCACCAGCACCGCGATCACCGACAGCAGTGCCACCTTGGGCAGGTTGCTGTGGTAGTCGTAGCCGCCGTAGCGCAGGGTCACTTCGCCGAAGCGGTTGAGGTCATCGGCGCCGAGCCATTGCGCGGCCACCACGCCGATGGCCACGGCCAGCAACAGCACGACCAGGGATTGCAGGGGTTTCATGGGGGATTACCTCCGGTCGGTCTGGGTGCGCAGTTGCTGCAGGGTGCTGCCAAGAACGCTGTTGCTGGCCTGCAGCGGAAGCTCGCGCAAGGCCTTCAGTTCAGCACGTTGCGCGCGCAGGGCCGGTGAATCCGGCCAACGCCGCTGTGCCCAGTGTTCCACGCGCGCCAACGCGGTATCGCGACCGGTGCGGTCGCCACGTTCGATTGCGGCACGCGCCAGGGTCAGTTCCAGCTGCAGCGCATCGTCGGCATTGCGGCGTTCGGCGGCGGTCAGCGGGCCATTCTGGCGGCTCGGGGTGATATCCACGAACGGTGCCAGCGTGGCCTGCCACCAGGGCTTGCCGGCGCCGGGCGCGGTGCCACCCGTCACCTGCGAGGGCAGGCCCTGCAGGGCCTTGGCCAGGGCATCCAGGCGTTGCAGCGATTGCACGCGCGGGCCGGTGCCCAGCGCATCCAGTGCATCGCGTTCCTGTACCAGTGCCTGGCGCAGGTTCAGGCCGTCGCTGTCGGGCAGATCGGCCAGCGCGGTGGCGGCCTGTGCATACAGGCGGCGTGCGCCTTCCACGTCGTCGGCGTAGTTCAGGCGTTGCGCCGCCTGGGTCAGCAGCAGTTCGGCCTCATCGCGCTGTACCGCCTGACGGCCCTGGTTGGCGCTGTCGGCCAGCTTGGCCAGGTTCTCTTCCAGCAGCGCACTGCGCTGGGAAAGGCCCAGCATCTCGTCGCGCAGCACGCGGTTGGTGGTCGCCGCATCCTGCAGGCGCTGGCTGGTTGCGCGCTGGTCGCGGCGCAATGCATCCAGCGTCGCCTGCAGGCCCTGCAGTTGTACGGCCGTGGTCTGCGCCTGCGCTTCCTGTTCGTGCTGTTGCTGCTGCCAGACGTACCAGCCGGCATAGCCGCCCACGCCAAGCACGACCACCCCGGCCAGCGGCAGCAGCCAGCGCACGGGTCGACGGGGCGGGGAAACGGGCGGAGTCTCGTTCATGGGGCTTCCTTGTCGGCACCGTCGCCGGTCAGGTTCCGGCAGGCCGCGTTGTGCACAGCATCACTGTTGCCGACCACAGCGGCAAGCGTGACCCACGTCCCTGTTCAGTTCGCTGCCGGGACGGTGAGCGTGGCGTGTGCAGCCGCCACCAGCTGCGCGGTGGTGGGCCCGGCCGCGCGCACCACGCGCTGCAGCCCCAATGCGTGCGCCTGTTCGCCCAGCCGTTCGCTGGCCACGACGGCGGTGGCATGTGCCTGACAGCGTTGCTGCAATGCCGGCGGAAGCTGCTGCCAGAAATGCAGCAACGCCTCACCACTGCTGACCGCCAGCACCCACGGATACGCTGAATGCGCCAATCGAGCCAGCGTGCGTGGCGACAGGCGCAGCAGGCGACGCTGATAGACATCGGCGCGCTCGATGCTGCCGCCGGCCGCCTGCAGTTGCGCAGCAATCAGGCCGCGCCCGCCGGGGGCGGTCACCAGCCCGATGCGCAGGCCGCGTACGTCCGCCAGTACCGGCAGCGCCAGCAGGCCCTCGCTGTCCATCCGCTGCGGCGCATGCACCTCGGCGACACCCTGCGCCCGCAGCGCGCGCGCGGTGCCTTCGCCCACGGTCAGCCACGGGCTGCGTTGTGCCTCGGCCAGTGGCAACAGGGTGGCGGCTGCGGTAACGGCGGCCGGGCTGGTGAACACCACCCGATCGCAGTTCAGCGCGCGTTGCAGCTGGTGCACCACTGGCGTGCCGTTCAGGCGCTGCAGGCGCCAGGGTGGCAGGGCCAGCACATGCCCGCCCTGCCCAGCAACGGCGCGGCGCAGCGCGGAATTCTGGCCCTGCGGTCGCAGCGAAATGAAGGTCCAGCCCGGTTCGGAACCGGCGGCGCCAGTGGGTATCGTATGGTCGGCCATTGCCTGCATTATGCGGGCCCTTCGTTGTCGTGGTCCCTGCTCCGATGTCCGTTGATGCTCTGACTTCCTCGCTGGCCGCCCTGCAGGACGTGCTTGACTGCATGCCGGCGGTCCGCGCCATGCAGATCCAGCTCGACGGCTATGCCGATGGCGTGCTGCGCATCACCGCGCCGCTGGCCGCCAACGTCAACGACAAGGGCAACGCCTTCGGTGGCAGCCTGGCCTCGGTGCTGACCCTGTCCGGCTGGGCGCTGGTCAGCCTGCGCCTGCGCCTGGCCGGCCACGATGCCGAGGTCTACGTGGCCGACAGCAACCTGCGCTACCTGGCACCGGTCTACGAAGACCTGCACGCCCATGCCGAAGCGGCCGAGGCCACTGGCTGGGAAGCCTTCCTGAACACCTTCCGCCAGCGCCGCAAGGCCCGCATCAGCATCATCGCCACCCAGCCCGGTGCCGATGGCAAGCCCGCCGCCGAGTTCAGCGGTCGCTTCGTTGCCTTCGCCAAAGGGTAGGATGGCAGGCTGACGTTCTGGGGAAACCACCGATGCGCCGCCTCATCCAGTTCCTGATGTGTTCCCTGCTGCTGGCCAGCGCCGTGGCTTCGGCCGACGACCTGAGCCGCAAGCAGCGCAAGCTGCTGGAAGAGACCCAGATCGCCTACGGGGCGACCATCCGCTGGGGCAGCATGGACGATGCCATCGGCTATCTGGACCCCAAGCTGCGCAAGGAAAAGCCGCCCACCGAGTTCGAGCTCAACCGCTACGCGCAGCTGCGCGTGTCGTCCTACCGCGAGCGCAGCAGCGCCGCGCTGGACGGGGGCCTGGTCGAGCGCCGGGTCGAAATCGGGGTGATCAACCAGAACACCCAGGCCGAACGCACCGTGGTGGTGGTCGAGCGCTGGCGCTGGGATGCCGAGGCCAAGCGCTGGTGGCAGACCGCCGGCCTGCCGGACCTGTGGAAGGGGCAGTGACGGGCCGCGTCCGGCTTGTGCGACAATCGGCGCCCGCTTAATCGACCCGTGACCTGAGTGAATTACGAAGAGTTGCTGGCCTTTGCAGGCCGAAACCCGATGCTGTCCGCGGCCCTGGTCGGCCTGACCGTGGCCATCATCGTCACCGAGATCCGCCGCCTGTTCCGGGGCTTCAAGGGCATCAAGCCCGCCGAACTGACCCAGCTGATCAACGCGGGTGGCACGGTGGTGGTCGACCTGTCGGCCAGCGGTGACTTCGAGAAGGGCCACATTGCCGGCAGCCGCAATGCCCAGGCCAGTGCCTTCGGCCCGGACAACAAGCTGGTGGCCAACGCCAAGCAGTCGCCGGTGGTGCTGGTGTGCCGCAGCGGCAACGCCTCGGAAACCGCCGCCAAGGCGCTGAAGAAGGCCGGCTTCGAAAAGGTCTACGTGCTCGACGGCGGCATTCCCGCCTGGCAGCAGGCCGAGCTGCCGCTGGTCAAGGGCCGCAACTGATTGCCGCAGGTGGCGGATCCGGCCTTGTATGGGCCTGATCCCGCCCCCATCGCAGTAGTTCGACCATCGTTTTCATTGCATTCACCTGGAGTTACTGGAAATGTCCGAAGAGATCACCAACGGCGCCGCTGCGCCGGTCGATGCCGCTACCGGCCCTGCTTTCACCGTCGAGAAGATCTACGTCAAGGACGTCTCCTTCGAGTCGCCGAACGCTCCGACCATCTTCAATGACCAGGTGCAGCCGGAACTGCAGCTCAACCTGAACCAGCAGGTGCAGCGCCTGGGCGAGAACGCCTTCGAAGTGGTGCTGGCCGTGACCCTGACCTGCCAGGCCGGTGAGCGCACCGCCTACGTGGCCGAAGTGAAGCAGGCCGGCGTGTTCGGCCTGGTCGGCCTGGACCCGCAGTCGATCGACGTGCTGCTCGGTACCCAGTGCCCGAACATCCTGTTCCCGTACGTGCGCCAGCTGATCAGCGACCTGATCCAGGCCGGTGGCTTCCCGCCGTTCTTCCTGCAGCCGATCAACTTCGAAGGCCTGTACGCAGAAACCCTGCGCCAGCGCCAGGAGCAGGGCGACGCACCGTCGCTGGCTGACTCCGAGCCGGCTGGCAACGCCTGATTCCTGCCGCGACGTCACGGATGAGCACTACCGCTGACAAGATCGCCGTGCTTGGCGCCGGTTCCTGGGGAACCGCGCTGGCCAGCCTGCTCGCACGGCACGGTCACCCGACCGTGCTGTGGGGGCGCGACGCTGCCGTGGTCGAAGCCATCGACCAGCGCCACGAGAACCCGCGCTACCTGCCGGGCATCCCGCTGCCGGACAGCCTGCGTGCCACCACCGACCTGGCGTCGGCAGTGGAGGGCGCCGCCTGGATCCTGGTGGTCACCCCGTCGCATGCATTCGGTGAAACCGTGCGTGCGCTGGCGCCGCTGCGTCCGGCCGGTGCCGGCGTGGCCTGGGCCACCAAGGGCTTCGAACCTGGTTCGGGCCGCTTCCTGCATGAAGTGGCGCGCGAAGTGCTGGGTGAGGACGTGCCGCTGGCCGTCGTCACCGGCCCGTCGTTCGCCAAGGAAGTGACCCAGGGCCTGCCGACCGCGATCACCGTGCACGGCGACGTGCCCGAGTTCGCGCAGACGGTGGCCGAGGCGATGCATGGCCCGGCGTTCCGCGCCTACACCGGCGACGACATGGTCGGTGCCGAGCTGGGCGGCGCGATGAAGAACGTGCTGGCCGTGGCTACCGGTGTGGCCGACGGCATGCAGCTGGGCCTCAACGCCCGTGCCGGCCTGATCACCCGTGGCCTCAACGAGATGCTGCGCCTGGCCGCGGCGATCGGCGCCAAGCCGGAAACGCTGATGGGCCTGGCGGGCCTCGGCGATCTGGTGCTGACCTGCACCGGCGACCTGTCGCGCAACCGCCGCCTGGGCCTGGCCCTGGGTCGTGGCCAGACGCTGCAGGATGCCGTGCGCGAAATCGGCCAGGTGGTCGAGTCGGTGCAGACCGCCGACGAAGTGATGCGACAGGCACGCCGTCATGGCATCGACCTGCCGATCTCGGACCGCGTGCGTGCCGTGCTGCACGGCGAGCAGACGCCTGAGGAAGGCCTGCGCGCGCTGCTGGCACGGGAACAGAAACCGGAGTATCCGGACACGCTGTTCAAGTGAATCGAAAAACCCCGGCTACGTGCCGGGGTTTTTTTATGTGTGTGGCCCATCCACGCATGGCGTGGATCTACTCCGGAATCCGCTTCTGGTAGCAGCCAACCTTGGTTGGCGCCCGGTAGCGCCGGGCCATGCCCGGCGGAATCCATCACCGCGCCCGCGGCGGTGCGTTGCCGTTGTCCATGTCCGAGAAGATCAACCACGGCCCGTCGCCCACGCGCTTCAGCGTCAGCGTGAACTTGCCGGTGTCCCCCACGTTGTTGCCGTAGGTGTAGGCACCGATGATGTAGCCGACGTTCCCCTCCATCGCGTACGCCAACGCACGCAGCCGCAACGGGCTGCCGCCCTGGCCGGCATACGCGGCTTCGATCGCGCTGCGCCCGCGCACCGGTAGCTGGTTGCTCTGCAGCACAAAACCATTCTCGGCGAACAGCGCAGCCAGTGCCTTGGCATCGCCCGTGCGCCACGCCTGCTCGTAGTCGCGCAGTACGCGATCCAGCGTCGCGGGCAGGGCCGCATCAGGAAGAGGCTGTGCGGGCTTCGCGCCTTCAGCATCGTGGGCGATGGCCGGCGATGCCAGCAGCAGGGCACTGCAGAAAATCACGGCGAGTCGTGTGCGGTGCATGCGTCCGGCTCCAGGCGATGACGGGAACGTGCGAACGCATCCTAGCGCGCTGCTGGTTAGAATCACGCAGGCGCCCGCGCGGCGGCATGCACCGCAGATCAGACAAGGACAAGGAATGAAGATTCGAATCACAGGGATGGCACTGACGGTCGCACTGCTGGCCGCCTGCGGACAGGCACCAGCGCCGGATGCAGCACCGACCGCACCGGCACCGGCCACCGAAGCACCGGCCGCCACGGCAACGGTGGTCGAGAAGGAACCGTCCATCGAAGACGGCGTGGACCCCTCGGTGTGGGACAACGAAGGCGAACCGGAAGACCCGGGTGCTGGCGGCGAACTCACCTGCGCGGACAATCCGCTGGCGACCCACTTCTTCACCCTGGTCGGCGGCAACACCGTGGACGACTGCGGCCGCAAGGACCCGAAGGTGCTGGCCGCGTTCAACGCCCTGATGAAGAACACGGCGGCGGCCGAATCCGCCGACAAGGACATCCCATCGCTGCGCGAACGCCTGCTGAGCGGGCCCAGCGGGCCCGGCGAGCTGGTGGTGCTGCAGGGCGAGCCATGGTGGTTCTACACCGCCTGCCAGGCCCACGACTGCCCCGGCACCGCATTGGCGATGCTGTACTCGCCCGATCAGTCGAAGATGGTCGGCCGCCTTACCGCGCGCTGCAGAATCTGGTGGCTGGGTGAACCCAGCGACGAACAGCGCGCGCTGATCGAGCGCGAGCAGCCGGTGGACAAAGCGATGCTGAAGGAAGAAGGCGAGTCCTGCGAGTAATCGGTGGTGACGCCGGATGATGTTCCGGCGGCCGCATCATGCCGGTGAAAGCTGCCTCACCATGTCGGCGATGATCACGTGGACCAGTGTTCTCAGGAAATGCACTTCGCCTTCCAGGGTTGGGCCGATGTCGAAACGGGTCGACCATTGCTGGTTTTCCTGCAGCACCAGCGCGTAAAGCGCCTTGGCTTCGCTCGTGATGCGGTCGATCTGATGGCGCAGCTGCCGGGTGGCAGCCGGCCTTCCCAGGCCCAGCGCTTCACCGGCAGAAACCAGATGCTCGAAACGAAGGTCGTGGAAGCGCGCGACACCGAGAATGGGCCACGACAGTTCCGAGCGTTCTGGCCAACGTGCGCCCTCGTCGGCATACGCGCGGGTCTCGTAACATGCGGTGGACAGCAGGTCGTAGTGGGGGGCCAGTTCGATGCCCCTGCTGTCGACCAGGAAGCTCAGGTTCTTCAGGTGCGCATCGTTGTTGCCGGTGAGTACATTGAAGATCAACCAGTCGAACAGGCGGACGCGCGTCTTGAGCTTGCTTCTGCATTGCTCGACGATGACCTTCAGGGTTTCGATGCTGCCGAGCGTGTACTTGAACTGCCGGTCGAGGTTGAGCAGCTGGCAGGCGTCGATGGCATGACGGCGATGGATGGCATCGGCGGTGATTTCGCGATCAAAGCGCTCGATGATGAAGACCGGCTCCGGTACGTAGCGGCGCTCGATCTTCGGCACCTGCAGCCCCATGCGCTGTGCAAGGCGCATCACGAACCACTCGTTGGCCACGCTGTGGGGATAACTGCTGCTGGTGCTGTCAGGCTTGAGGATGTGGGTCGAGGGCTCGGCGCCCAGAGGTTGGTAGAGTTCTCCCCCTGTCTCGATGATTGCCAGCTTGTGCTGGGCACCTGCCAGCGACATGCGCTTGGCGGCACCCGCCGCAAGCGACGTGCGTGGCAGGCCTTGGATACGCGTGGAGAGTTCCGCATCGGGCAGTGGTTTTCTGCCGCCGGGTGGCAGGCGCTCGCCTGGAGGCAGCAGCGTCAACGAGCCTGCCGATTCCGCGCCATAGGCGGCCAGCAATGCGAACGCGTCCGCGCCATCCACCCTGGCATCGGTTGCCATCAGCGTGCGTTGCTGCTCTTCCGGCAGCAGATTGTCGAAGTACCACTGCACGGGGCGTTGGCTGGAGCCATCGAGGATGGCGGTGTCTTGCAGTGGCAATGCAGGCGCCAGTGGAAACCGATGTGCGCTGCCGAGCCACTCCGGCGCATAGGTGAAGCGCCACAGGTTTGCTGCTTCGGTCAGGCGGCCCACCGGCGCTTCGTCGATGCTGACCTGCAGTTCGCGTGGTGGAAGCGGATAGTGCAGTCCAGACAGGACGGTCGTTGTAATGACGTCCTTGAGATCGATACGGGGGGCGCTCATGGCACCTTCCCGTTGGCACGTTTGGCCAGCAGGGCCATCGCTTCGTCCGGCACGTCGATTTCGACATGCAGCCCCAGCTCGTCAAGCACGGTGAACAACTTGCCCCATTGCACTGTGGTTCCGCCGCGTTCGACCTTGGCCAGGAAATTCTCGCTGACCCCGATGCCTTCGGCGGTTGCATCCTGGCGCAGTCCCTGATGCTTGCGGGCGGCTCTCACCAGTGGTCCCAAGGCCTCAGCCTTCTCAAGCCTGATCTTCAATGGGAACTCCCCCAGCAGAGCCTGACGCTCTGGATTCGACCCATCGTCTATACCATAGAATCCTCACTGCAGTGAGGATTCTTCGCGCAAAACCTAGGATTCCTTAGAATCCTTACGATCTTGAGGATTTCTTGGCAAAAAGAGCTGGATGCAAGAAAATCCTCATTGAAATAAGGATTTATCTGCAAAGGCGTCCAGCCTGCAAAAAATCCTCATGAACTCAAGGATTCTTTGGCGTCGTGGGAGCGCGATGCCTCATCCGGTCCATATGGGCAGCGCCACGACGGCGGGACGTCCGCGATGAGTGGGGTCCAGGTGGGGGGGGCCTGCCAGGAGCGTGCCCGGGAACCTCTGCCTGCAGCGCAGGCTCGCATCGTCAACAGGCCTGGCCGCAACCCGGCCACAACCAGCCGCGGCCGCAGGCCAAGCGTCTGCTACTTGCTCGCGCGCCGCGCGCCTTTCTCGTCTTCGTCCTTTGCATCGCCCCGGCTCTGCGCGAACTCCGGGAACGTCTTCGCGATCGAATCCTTGTCCGGAAGGATGTAGAACACGCCGCCCTTCTCGAACGTGGATTGCACGATCTGCTCGTAGAACGCAGGCGTGACGTTGATGCAGCCGTGCGTAACGCGGTTGTCGTCCGGCGAAGGTGATGCCAGCCGTTCGGCGCGCTTCTCTTTCGGAGTGCCTGGCGGCAGCGGGTGCATCGAAACGGCGGAATCGTAGTCCACCCACAGCACGCGACCGGCATCGTCGGAGGGGCCGTAGCCACCAATGAAACGGCCCGCCGGGGTGGTGCGGTCATGGCCTGGAATCGCACTCAGCGCGAGCTTGGCAACGCCGGGTGCGGAGTGATCGCCGATGGCCGAACCGAACAGCGCCGGTGCGGCACCGCGCAGCTTGCCGTCTCCGCCGAAGATCAGTACCTGCGCAGCCGCCTTGTCCATGATCGCGAACGGATAACCCTGGTTGTCCTTGCTGGCGACTACCCAGCCGGCCAGTTCGATCACCGTCTCGGACACGCTCTGGTCAGCGGGCAGTTCATCGACTGCGGCGACCGGGGGTGCAGGTGCGTCCTTGTCCCTGGCGTTGGCTACGCCGCTGCACGCAACGGCCAGTGCCATGGCCAGTGCGGCATGGAGGGCGCGGCGCGCAGGGGAGGAGGAGGTACGAATGGGACGGCTCCTTGCAGTGCAATCTTGGTGGAAGGATGCCAGTGGCCGGCGAAGGCCACTGGTTCCCGATACAGAGGTGGATCAGTTCAAACGGTGATGGAGCGATCAGCCGCGCGGCTTGCGGCCCGCTGGTGCCCTTTCAAGCTGCTGCACGCGACCTTCGATCTGGTCCAGACGCTGGTTGGCCTGCTGCGCCGACTGGTTGGCGGACTCGGCACTCTGGGCGGCGCCCTGCACCTTTACATCGAGCTGATCGAGACGCGAGTTGATCGTTGCAAACTCGTTCTTGTAAGAGGCGCAAGCGCCAAGGCTCACGGTGGCGATGAGCGCCACGCTGAGTGCACGGGCCATCTTCATGTGTTGCGAGGTCAGTTTCATTCCACTCCCTCCTTCGTCTGGGGAAGCTGGAATATAGCGGCGTTTGTTCCCGGCGCTACCAAGCGCTTTCAGCTGGAATTTGAGTACGTGGATGGGCTGTGAAGGCCTGTAAATCAACGAACCTTAACAAGCGGGATCAAGCGAGCTGATCTGCACCGGCGTATCGCCTTGTGCCTGTTCAATATCACCCATTCACCTGCATGAAGCCGGCATCACGGCATGTGCGTCTGTGTGCTTTCGCCTGCTCCGCACGCAGGCTGCCATCCACTTGCTTCCAGCAGCGCTGCAGCGTTTCCAGGCTGGACATCCAGCAGTTCGGCGATGGCGTTGGGCGTGTCGGGCGCGCGCGCAACATAGGCATGGGCGATGCGGTAGCCGATCCAGTAGCCGAGATCTCCGCGGCGCGTATCGTCGCCGGGGCCGTTGTACAGCCACCTCGAAAGATCGGTACCCATGCTGTCCTGCAGGAACGCGCGCTCCAGCGCACACTCGCGACCCTGCGCCCAACGCTGCAGATGCGCGTTGGCCGGTTGCCCGGAGATCCGTTCGGCCACGTATTCGGCGCCGCCTTCCAGCAGCGTCTGATAGAGCAGGGTGGGCTGCTCGACATCAACGCGCGCGCCGGGCTGTTGCACGTGCACGTACTCATGGGCGATCAGGTGCACGAAGCGGTCGCTTGCATCGGCCTGCATCCAGTCGGCATTGCACAGCGCTTCCAGTCCAATGACCACACCTGCTTCGGTGGTAACGCCACCACTGTTGCCGCGGCCCACCAGTACGGTGACCGGAGGAAAGCGCGCAGACGGCAACAAGGCGCCGAGCTGATCGACGGCAGCGGCGACGCGCGTGCGGATCGATGGCAATGCGGTCGCGCAGGCTCTCGCTTTCGCAAACAATGCCGGCTTGTCCTGGATGGCCCTGGCCAGCCGCTCCATCGAGCCGATACGGCTGTCGGTGAAGCTGCGCAGGGCATCCGTACCCGCATCCAGATAGCCGTGCTGCAGATCATCGGCGCTTGGGCGCCCATGGTTGGCGTCCAGCACCTTGAAGAAGCGCTTGACATCGTCTGTCTGTACGACGATGTGCCCGGCAGGACCGACACGCTCAGCCGCCTGTGCCTGCAGCAGCGCGATCGGCGAGGCGATCAGGATCAGTGCCCGCATCAAGCATCGAGCGTGATGCGCGTAAGAAGCCGACAGCAATGCCATGCGGAGTTCCCTGAACGCCAGCCTTATTTATACACCAGTCAGTTCAATATTCAGGGTTGATTAGACCCCCTAACGGATAATTCACACCTGTCGACCGCCTTCTCTCTCTCCCCCTCCCGGGAGGCGGTCGACGAAACCAAAATAATTAAAGGTGTGTCCCGATGAACAAGAATTCGCTGCTTGCCCTGGGTCTTCTGGCTGCTCTGCCGTTCGCTGCATCGGCAACCGATGGCCTGTCGTACAACTACGTTGAAGGCGGCTACGTGAACACCGATGCCAAGGGCGGCGACGCCGATGGCTGGAAGGTGAAGGGTTCCGTTGCGGTGCACCCGAACTTCCACGTCTTTGGCGACTACAGCGCCCAGGAAACCGACAAGTTCAAGAATGACGTCGACCAGTGGCGCCTGGGTGTCGGCTACAACTACGGCATCGCACCGAACACCGACCTGGTGGCCCGTGTTGCGTACCAGAAGTACGACGAGAAGCGCGGCCTGGACTTCAACGGCTACTCCACCGAAGTGGGCGTGCGCACCGCGTTCAACCCGTACGTGGAAGGCTACGTGATGGCCGGCTACGAAGATTTCAGCAAGAAGCACGGCTACAACCCGGACGGCGAGTTCTACGGCCGCGTCGGCGCCACCGCCAAGTTCAATCAGAACTGGGGCCTGAGTGGCGAAGTGAAGCTGGCCAAGGCCGGCGACCGCGAGTGGTTCGTGGGCCCGCGCTTCACCTGGTAACAAACGCCTGTCGTTAGTGCGTGTTGTGCTGGCGTGTGACTCTCTCTCTCTCCCACACGCCAACCGAAGCCCGGCCTCGCGCCGGGCTTCACTTTTATGGGCCCTGTGGCGCCACAATGCGGCATGGGCGACCCTTCCTCCCTCGCAGGTACTGGCATGGCCTACCAGGAGCATCTGGCGCCTGCGCCGCTGCGTGGCCAGTTCGGCCAGCTGTGGCAGAGCCAGCTCCCTGCCGATGCCGATGGGCACATCACCGTATTGCCCGATGGCTGCGTGGATATCCTCTGGCGCGACGGCGCGCTGTTCGTGGTCGGCCCGGATCGGGTGGCTGCACATCCGGCACTGGCACCCGGTGCACAGGTGCTGGGTGCGCGCTTTCGTCCCGGCCAGGCGTTGGCCGCGCTGGGACTGCCACTGGTCGGCATCATTGGACAGGCGGTGCCGTTGGCCGATCTGAAGGGCGGATGGGCCACAGCAGCCGCTGCTTCCATTGGCGATACCGCGCCGGCTCAACGATTGCAGCGGATGGCGCAGTGCCTGCAACAGCACATGGGCGCTGCGGCCCTCGACGTGCAGGCGCAACGGGCTCATGTGTTGTTCCACGCGCTTGGCCGTGGCCAAGCTACGCTGGACGAGCTGGCGGCAGGCTTGAACCTGAGCCCGCGCAGCCTGCGCCGTTTCAGCCAGTCGCAGTTCGGCTACGGCGCCAAGACGCTGGAGCGGATCCTGCGCCTGCAACGCTTCCTGCGCCACAGCCGTGGGTTGCCGCAGCATTCGTTGGCGATGCTGGCCACCGATACCGGCTACGCCGACCAGGCCCATCTCAGCCGCGAGGCCCGCGAACTGGCCGGCATGACCGCCCGCGAACTTCGCGGGGAGTGGGGGCAATGATGGCCGTTTCGTTCAAGACCGGCAGGCCACGCTGATCGATGCTGCGGACTCCAACCACGGAGTCCGCCATGAGCCACGCCATCCCCGATGCCGAACGCCGCATCGACAACATCGAATTCAACGTCGCCGACATCGCCCGCAGCAAGCGCTTCTACGGCGAGGTATTCGGCTGGAAATTCACGGACTACGGCCCGGCCTACACCGAGTTCGACGACGGCCGCCTGAAAGGCGGCTTCGTGTCCGACACACCGGTACGTGCGCAGGGCGGCCCACTGGTGATTCTCTACTGCGCGGACCTTGCCGACGCCCAGCAGCGCGTGATTGCCGCCGGTGGCGAGGTGGTGCAGGCGGTGTTCGCCTTCCCCGGTGGGCGTCGCTTCCACTTCCGCGATCTGGATGGCTACGAGCTGGCGGTCTGGAGTGATGTGGATTGAGGTCTTCGTACCTTCGCCGGTGGACGGAACGAGAACCGCTCCGTCCCCGGTCAGGCGGTTCCGCTATGATCGCCCGCACATCGCCACGCGCGATGCGCCCGCCTCAAGCCAGCAGGAACCGCCGTGAACTCCCAGCCCGCACCGATCACCGCCCTCAACCACACGCTCGACAACGAGCCGCAGCAGATCACCGCGCCGCTGACCCATTCGGCGGCGTTCCTGGTGCTGAAGGTGAAGGATGACGAGGCGTCGATCGCCAAGGCACGCGAGGTGCTGGCCAGCACCGACGACCTGATCAAGAACACCGCCATCCGCGAGATCGAGCGCACCTTCACCTGCAACGTCGCCATTGGCCACCGCGTGTGGCAGCCGCTGGTGGGTACCACGCCGCCGCGTGAGCTGGCGCCGTTCCGCGAGATCAAGGGCGCGACCCACACCGCGGTGTCCACGCCGGGCGACCTGCTGTACCACATCCGTGCGCGCACCATGGACCTGATCGTGGCGTTCGAGCGCAACCTGCTGATGGCGTTTGGCGATGCGGTGGAAACGGTCGATGATGTGGCCGGCTTCCGTTATTTCGATGGCCGTGACCTGCTCGACTTCGTCGACGGCACCGCCAATCCGGAAGGGCTGTCGTTGCCGGAAGCCACCATCGTGGGCGATGAAGATCCGGAGCATGCCGGTGGCAGCTACGTCGTGGTGCAGAAGTACCTGCACAATCTTGATGCCTGGCGCGCGCAGAAGACCGAGGCGCAGGAAGCGATCATCGGCCGCACCAAGCACGACAACATCGAGCTGGACGATGCACCGGCCGATGCACAGAAATCGCACAAGACCCTGTGCACCATCGAAGACGCCGACGGCGAGCACGAGATCCTGCGTGACAACATGCCGTTCGCCAACCCGGGGCGTGGCGAGTACGGTACCTACTTCATCGGCTACACGCGCCGCCTGTGGGTGATCGAAAAGATGCTCGAGCGCATGTTCATCGGCAATCCTGCGCCGCTGCATGACCGCATCCTCGACTTCTCCACCGCCACCACCGGCGTGACCTTCTTCGCGCCCTCGCGCAAGGTGCTGGCCGACCTGGGCGATTGATCGCGCCGGGCAGTGCCGACCGCCATCTGCCTGTCATCTAACGCGCCGACCATCAGCCGTTGGATGAGAGCGCAGGGGCGGGCGATGGCGATGGCAAGGAACACAACCGGCGCACGCCGCTGGTGGCGGCCGTTGGCCGCGCTGTTCGGTGCGCTGGCACTGGGGAGCGCCGCGGTGTCCGCGCAGGAGGCTCCCGCACACTGGATGGCCTATGCCGCCGCCGTGGGCGGCCAGTTGCAGCAGCGCCTGCAGCAGGAGCAGAACCCGCAGGCGCAGCGCGTGCTGGAATGGATGCAGGCACACCCGGATACGCCGACGCCGTTGCCGGTGAGCGTGTGGATCGCGGCGGATGGCCGCATTTCGAAACTCGAATTCGACAGCCTGGGCGACCCTCAGATCGACGCCGACCTGCGCGCGACATTGCAGTCCGCACCGTTGCAGGCCGCCCCACCGGCCGACATGCGCCAGCCGCTGCGGCTGGGCCTGCTGCTTACCCAGTAGATCCACGCCATGCGTGGATGGGCCTGGTAGATGCCGACCTTGGTCGGCAGGCGTGCGCCAACCAAGTTGGCGACTACCGGTAGCCCCAGGCCACGCATGGCGTGGCTCTACTGATCTTGCGGGTGCAGTAGATTCAGGCCCTGCGTGGATGTGTTGGATAGATGCCGACCTTGGTCGGCAGGCGTGCGCCAACCAAGGTTGGCGACTACCGGTAAGCCCCGGCCACGCATGGCGTGGCTCTACTGATCTTGCGGCTGCAGTAGATTCAGGCCATGCGTGGATGCGCCGGGTAGATGCCGACCTTGGTCGGCAGGTGTGCGCCAACCAAGGTTGATGACTACCGGTAAGCCCCAGCCACGCATGGCGTGGCGCTACTGATCTTGCGGGTGCAGTAGATTCAGGCCCTGCGTGGATGTGTTGGGTAGATGCCGACCTTGGTCGGCACGCGCGCCAACCAAGGTTGGCGACTACCGGTAGGCCCCCAGCCACGCATGGCATGGCTCTACTGATCTTGCGGGTGCAGTAGATCCACGCCCTGCGTGGATGTGTTGGGTAGATGCCGACCTTGGTCGGCAGGCGTGTGCCAACCAAGGTTGGCGACTACCGGTAGCCCCAGGCCACGCATGGCGTGGCTCTACTGATCTTGCGGGTGCAGTAGATTCAGGCCCTGCGTGGATGTGTTGGATAGATGCCGACCTTGGTCGGCAGGTGTGCGCCAACCAAGGTTGGCGACTACCGGTAAGCCCCGGCCACGCATGGCGTGGCGCTACTGCGTTGCTGCCTCTGGTTCACGGGCTGCCGCGCTCCATGCGCGCAGCCCGAACACGGCCAGGCCGAGGAAGAACACGTACAGCGCGGCGGTCACGTGCAGCGACTTGAACAGGTACGCACCCACGTACACCACGTCCACCGCGATCCACACCCACCAGCAGGCCACGTGGCGGCGTGCCTGCCACCACTGGCCGACCAGGCTCAGCGCGGTCAGCATCGCGTCCAGCCACGGCAGCGCGGCATCGGTGAAGGTGTGCATGGCCGCACCCAGTGCCACGCCGCCGCAGAGGCCGATGGCCAGGTCGCGCAGCAGCTTGCTGCGCGCCAGTGGCACGATGCGGACACTGCCCTCATCCGCTGCATGCTGCCGCCAGTTGAGCCAGCCATAGACCAGGAAACCACCGAAGGCGACCTGCAGCAGTGTGTCCGAGTACAGCTTGGCCTCGGCGAAGACCAGCCCGTACAGCGTCACCGACAGCAGGCCGACCGGCCACGCCACCAGCCGGCGCTTGGCCATCAGCCAGACGCCGAGGATGCTGCACAGCGCGGCGGTCCACTCGAGCATGACGCCGCTCACAGCGCGAACGTCACCGACAGGCGGGCCTGTCGCGGTGCGCCGGGGAACAGGTAGTAGTCACCGCCGCTGCTGCCGGTATCGCGCCAGTAGAAGCGGTTGAACACGTTGTCCACCGACAGGTTCCAGGTCACCGCGCGCTCGTGCAGGCGATGCTGGAAACGCAGGCCAGCGTCGAACACCGAGTAGTCCGGTGCGCGCACGCCACCATCGGCACGGGCCACGTTGGCACCGGCATAGCGCCAGCCGCCGGTCACATCCAGGCCCTGCACGAACGGCAGCGCATAGGCCACGTGCACGCTGGCGCGCACCTTCGGCACGTTCACCAGCTGATGGCCTTCATAGGCCGGGGTGCCGGTGTCGCGCGCGCGCGCCTGCAGCACGCTGGCGCTGGCCACGATCTGCAGCGCATCGGTCAGCTGGCCGTTGGCGGTCAGCTCCAGGCCGGTGTGGGTCTGCGTGCCTTCCTCGACGAAGGTGTAGCCGACCTCGCTGTTGTCGGGCTTGGCGTACTGGTACGGCTGCGAAATGCGGAACACTGCCGCGCCCAGCGTCAGTGCTTCGACCGGCACGTACTTCACGCCCACTTCCAGCTGCCGCGACTGCACCGACGGCAGGAAGGTGTCGGCGTTGCTGGTCCAGAACGGCGCTTCCTGGCCCAGCGAGATGCCGCGCACATAGCTGGCATAGGCATTGAGCTGATCGGTGGCCTTCCACACCACGGCGGTCTGCGGCAGGAAACGCGACAGGCGGCTGTGCCGCTGCGGGGTGCCACGCTTGTCGTAGGCACGCTCGTCCAGGCGCACGAAGCGGCCGCCGGCCAGCCACTGCCAGTCATCACCGAAGCTCATCCGGTCCAGCGCGAAGAACGCGGTCTGGCGGCTGTCCAGGCGTCGTGCGGACGGCCCTGGCATCTTCGGCGACGGCGCGAACACCGGCACCTGTGCGTCGTGGATGTTGCTGGTGCCGACGTACTCGTTGACGCTCGGGCGCTTGTCTACCGTGCGGCGGAAGTAGTCGGCACCGATGGTCAACTCATGGCCGACGCTGCCGGTCTCGAAGCGGCCGCGCAGCTCGGCACGGGCCTGCTGGTTGCGGCGGGTGTCGTCCGGGCTGCGGTAGTCGTAGACGTCGTAGTCGCCATTGGGCGCGAAGTAGTTGCCCGGCACGCTGCCATCGGCGCACTGCGTGGCGTAGTAGCAGCCATAGGCGAAGGCGACGTTGTCATCGATCACCGAGCGGCTGTGGCCGACCGAGACGCGCGACTGCCAGGCATCGTTGAAGTCGTAGGTGTGCAACGCGGTGATGTTGGTGCTGGCGATATCCACCGGGCGCTGCCAGGGCTGGTAGCCGAGCAGGAATTCGCGATCCACGCCGTGCGGCAGCTCGCGCGCGCCCAGCAGCTGGTAGCCGGACACCGAGCGCTGCGAACTGGTCTGGTAGTTGGCATCCACTTCCAGCTTGCCGCGTTCGCCAATCAGCCAGTCGGCGGCCAGCGAGTAGAAGTTGCGACGGCCATCGGCGTGCTCGACGTAGGAATTGCTGGAATCCCATGCGGCATTCAGGCGCAGGCCGAAACGCGGGGTGATCCAGTGGCCGACATCGACGGCGACGTAGCGCGAGCCTTCCGAGTCGGTACCGAGCGTGGCGGTGCGCACTTCGGCCGGGCGCTTGCCGATGTAGTTGATGATGCCGCCGGGCGCCATCACACCCGCGGCCAGGCCGGCTTCACCCTTGAGGATCTCAACCGACTGCACGTTCTCCAGCGCCAGGCGCTGTTCGCCGGCGATGGACAGGCCGTTGAAGCGGTAGCCGGTGGCGGCATCCAGCGCAAAGCCGCGGATGGCGACGTTCTGGTAGTAACCCACCGGCGCATACGCATCACCCAGCGAGGCATCGTTGCTGGCCAGCTCGGACAGCGAACGCACCTGGCGGCGGTCGAGGTAGTCGCGCTCGAGCACGTTCACCGAGGCCGGGGTGTCCTTCCAGGACCCACCACCGAAGGCGTTCACGCGTGAGGTATCGGCCTTGGGTTTGCCGGCCTGCACGCGCACTGCCGCCAGTTCGGTGGGCGAGCGCTCGGCGCCGGTGGCAGCCGCATCGGTGGCAGCGTCGGCCTCGCTGGCATGCAGCGGCAAGGCGGCGCAGAGGGCGAGGGAGAGCAGGGTGGGGCGCAGGCAGCGGTTCATTCGGTTCGTCTTCGGACAACAAGGGAGACGAAGCGACGGCGCGCAGGTGCACCGGCCCATGACGGGGGTGTGGCTGCGGCTCAAAGCTCCCTACGCCGGTGCAAACCGGATCAGGTTCCAAGGGACTCTCTCAGCCTGGCAGATCCAGGCACCCCCGCTTCAGGTGACCATTTCACTACAAATGGTACGGATTTGCGAGCCGGTGCCCTTCAGGCTGCCGCGTGCAGCGCCTGCAGCAGTGCCTGCCCCGGCGCGCTGTGGAACCACGCCGGGTGCCCCAGCATGAAGGGCTGCCAGGCCACATCCGCGTTCGCGGTCGAGCCGGTGACGCCTTCGAAGTACTCCACTTCGGACAGTGCGAAGTCGAAATGGACCATCGGCAGCAGGTCGGCCAGCAGGTGCACGCGTGCCGCCGACAGCGGCAGCACCTCGCGGTAGCCGTCGAGCAACGCCAGTGCGATGTCGATGCGCACCGCCTCCATGCCGCGCTCCAGTTCCAGCCACGCCACTGCGTTGCGCTCGATCGCGGTGGCGAGGTCAAACAGTGCGCTGGTGGGCGAAGCCAGGCCGAAATCCAGCACGGTGCTGACCTGCCCGTCGCGCCACAGCAGGTTGGAGACATGCCAGTCGTTGTGCGCCCACAGCCGTGGCTCGTCGCGCAGGCGTTCGGCCAGGCCGGCATGCCACGGCAGCACGTCGCGGCGAAGCTGGGTTTCCCATGGAATGCGCACGAGGTAGCGGGCCAGCCCCGGTCGTGTGGGCAGTTCGGCTTTGATCGCGGCGATGGGATCGTCGGCGCGGATCAGATCGTCGCGCGCGACCAGCAGATGGGTACTGCGCTGTGGCGCGTGATAGCTGGCGGCGGCACGGTGCAACCGGGCCAGCATGCGGCCGGCTTCGCGGGCCTGCGCGACATCGGTCAGCAACGACCACGACACGGCATCGCGGTACAGGTCCTCGCCGACGCCAACCGCATGCAGTTCGAAGGTCCATTCGCCGTGCTCTACTGCGGTGTGGCCATCGGTTGCCGCCAGCACCTGCAACACCGGTACGCCGGCGGCAGCGAGATGGGCGATGAAGTGGTGTTCTTCTTCCAGGCAGGCGGCGCTGCGAACGCTGTGGTGGTGGCGCTTGATGAACACCGGTCCGCGCGTGCCATTGACGATGGCGGCGGCCGACAACGGTCGAGGACTGTGCCAGTGCGGCTGGCTGCCCGCATCCAGCTGCGGAAAGCGCTGGCGCAGCCACGCGAGGTCTGCGGTGCTGATCGGCGGCCAGTCGGCAGCGACCTCGTCGTTGTTGAGGCCCTGCACCCGGTGGGAAGAAGAAGTCATGCCGCAGCCCCAATGGGGAAAGTCACATCCAAGGGTGCGCATTCAACGCCATGGCCGCCCGCAACGCAAACGGGCGGGTCATCGACCCGCCCGTCGTCACATCGTCATCGGCGGTACCGCCGCGCCGGATTACCAGCCGCGATGGCGACCGCGGTCGTGGTAGTAGCGGTTGTCGTAGTAGCGCTCGCGCTGCCAGCGACGGTCCTCACCGCGGTCGTAGTAGCCGCTGCGGTAGTAGCCACGGTCGTAACGGCGATCGTAGCGGTCGTCGTAACGGCGATTGTCGTAGTAACGACGGTCGCGGCGGTCGGAGGTGGTCAGGTTGCCGATCGCGCCGCCGGCCACGGCACCGCCGACAGTGGCAGCGGGATCACCGTTGGAGAGCAGGTTGCCGGCCACGCCACCGACCACGGCGCCGACCAGGGTGCGCTTGTCCTTCCTCGACATCGCGCTGGCATCGCTGACCACGGCGACACCGGCCAGCAGTGCCAGGGCCATCGCCAGACCACGGAAGCTGAGTGCGGAAGTACTGAGCATGTTCGTTCTCCTGTGAGGTGCATGCCACGCTGGGCAGGGAGGGCGCGGGGCGCCCCGGCTGCCGTGATGTCCACGCTGGCGTTCCAACATTGCCGGAACATTGCCTGGTCCACCGTGCGGCTTGCGCATTCATCTAGCGGCAGGCGGCATGAAGCAAGGCTGAAAGCGGCCTCGGCCGCTCAGCTGGCAGAAAGGGAAAAGGCCACGCGGACGTGGCCCTCCCTTCTCTCCCAAGGCGCCGCGGGCTTAGACGCCCATCGCCTTCTGGGCCTGCCGGGCCTGCTCCTGCTGGGCGTCCTGCTGCTGATGCAGCACGTTCGGCGCGCCCTGCACGGCACCGCTGCTGAGTGCCAGGCTCTGCTCGCTGGCCGTACGGATCTCCACCGCAGCGCGAATGGCGGCCGGGTCGCCGATGGTGCCCTGCACGGCGAACAGGCGCTCACCGTTCGGGCTGGGCACCACCGAGTCGATGCGCTGCAGGCCGGCGGCATGCGCCTCCTTCGTCAAAGCCGCAGCAGCACTTTCCAGCGTGTGGCGGTCCTTGAAGGTCCCGGCCGGCAGCAGTTCCAGACCCTTGCTGGCCTGGATGAACAACGGATTGCGCGGGTGCCGCTCGTCGTTCAGCAACGGCCGTTCGCGTGCGTCCTTGATTGCCTCCAGGGTCTTCGCCCCGACAATGCCGTCGACCACCAGGCCGTTGTCCTTCTGCAGCTGGCGCACTGCCGCGTCGGTGTTGCGGCCGAAGCGGCCATCTTCGACCAGCGGCTTGCCGTCGGCGCCGACGTAGCCCAGGTGGCCCAGCTGCTCCTGCACCTTGCGCACGCCCTCGCTGTGCGCGCCCTGCTTGTACAGTTCGGCGTGCGGCGTGGCAGCGGCCTTGTGCTCGGCCGCAGGCTTGCCCTGGCTCTGCTCGTGCGATTGGGTGCGGTTTTCCAGCAGGTCGCGCGCCTTGGACAGCGGATCGGAGGCGTACAGCTTCCAGTTCGGGTGGTCCTTCACCTGCTTGAGGTAGTCCTCGACCGGCATGGTGTGCACGCCCTTGCTGCCGGTGGACTGGCTGATCAGCAGCTTGTCGGTGTTGGGGTCGCGCACCACCATCACGATGTGGTCGATGCCGTTCCAGTGCTCATGGCGGGTCCTGGCCGTATCCAGGCCGATGATCATGCCTTCCTTCAGCGCATCGGGCTTCAGGATCGCGTCGCGGTCCAGCAGCACGCCGGACTGGTCGAACGCCTTGCGCACGATGCCACCGGAACCGAGGTTGCCCAGATCGATGCGATCAGCCTTGCTGAACACCGCGTGCCCGGCCTTCTGGTTGATCTCGTCCATGGTCCGGTTCTGCAGCGTGCCGACCCAGCCGGAACAGTCGATGTAACCCTGCTCCACGTTCTTGCCGGTCTTGCCCGGTACGTACAGCGCGTGGCCCGGGATGTTGATGGCGTACTTGACTTCGTCGTACTTCACGCCGGCCTCGTAGGCGGCCTGCAGTTCAATGCCTGGCTTCGGTGTGGCAGCTGCCGTTGCGGTTGCCGCCAGCGTGGCTGCACCCGCCGCCACGGCTGCGCTGGCCTGCGCAGGTGCTGCCGGGGTCTGGCCCTGGCCCTGCACTACCGCCTGCGGTTCGATGTTCTTTTCCGGAATGCTGATCGCCGCGTACTTGTGGATGTAATAGCTGGAGAACGTCCGCGCCAGGTCGCCGTCGTTCATCCCGCGCATCTCGGCCAGGGTGTGGCCGGTCAGGGCCTTGGCATCGGAGCCGATCTGGTTGAGCACGTTGCGGCGCATGTTGATCTCTTCGCCATGGCCGTTACGGACCACGCCGAAGGTGCCGGTGGCGATCGCGGTCTGCACCGAGCCATAGCCGGCGCTGCCCTGCTGGTGGGCCAGGTACAGGTCCAGGCCGGTCGGCGTGTCGCCGCCGGACAGGTACGGGTGGCCGGTGCGCTCATTGCGGCGCGCCATCGAGTCCAGGTTGTCCTGGTACATCTGCGCGGCCGCTTCGGTGTTGCGGGTGGGGTCGAACTCGTGGCCGGTCAGGTGGTACTGGCGCGCGGAGCCGGGCACGAACTGGAACAGGCCCTTGGCGCCGGATGAGGTGTTGTGGGCGCGCTCGTTGAAGGTGCCGCCGGTCTCGATGTGCGCGAAGCGCATGAAGTCATCCACAGGGATGCCCTTCTGCCTGGCGACCTGCTCGACGATGTCCAGGATTTCCTTTCTGCTGTAGTCATGCTGTGCCATGACGTTTTCCTCGGGGTTGATGGAGCGGCGCGTGCCGCGAATCGCCAACCGGACTCATCCGTGAGTCAAGAACATGTCGGTCAACAGGGAACCCGCGCGTGGCGGGTGCTATCAGGGCGCGACGTACTGCTGGGTCGCGCTGTCGAAGGTGTAGTGCACGGCGTCGCCGGCACCCAGTGCGCGGGTCTTGCCGGGGCCTTCGATGGTGGTGCCCTTGAAGGTCACGGTCAGTCGCGGCAGGCCGTTGCCGTCGGCAGCGAAGGCCAGTTCGCCATCGCTGTCGGTGCAGGGCATCACGTTGCCGTCGTCGCAGGCGGCACTGTTGTCCTCACCCGTGCGCACTGAACCGACATAGCGCCAGACCTTGCTGTCCACGTCGTCTTCGCTGCGCCTGGGGTTGAACAGCAGCAGCGCATAGCCGGTGCTGCTGATGCCGCGGTCGAAGCTGCTGGTCGGCACCGCCAGCAGCAGGCGACCATCGGCCGTGCGATGTTCAAGCGGCTTGCGCCGGGTATCGACATCGTCGGCCTTGTCGTACGCGCCCAGTGCGCCGATGGTCCATTCCTGGCCACGGAACTTCCATGGCTTCCTGGCGTCGGTGCCGGCCAGCACGAAGGTGGCCTCGGCAAGGTTGGCGCGGTCATCCGGACCGGCCGGCGTCTGCTCGCCCGGCTTGCCGTAGTGCTCGCGGGTATCCCAGGAGAAACCCGTGTAGTACGTGGTGCCATCGAGAATGAAGGTGTGGCCGAACCAGAAGGTCGCCACGCTGCCGTTCTGGACCTCATAGGAGGTCGCGCCATCGCCGTCCACCTGGTAGGTGAAATACATCACGGTCGGCGCGTCGGGCGGGGTGGCGGCGGCATCGGGGGTGGGGGTCTGCATCGGGGCAACATCCTGTCGGGGCGCATTGGCAGCCTGCGCAGGGGCGCCGGGCTGGGAGGACGAGGGGGCCGGATCGGCGGCGCTGCAGGCGGCAGCGGAAAGAGAGACGAGCAGGCACGCCGCGAATGCGCGCAGAGGCCGCAACGGCAGGGTCCAACGTAGCTTGGGGGGATGATGCATGCGCCTCTCCATGGTCAGCGTTGCCGGGCCAGACGGCCGGCAGGAAACCGCGCCACGTCCACCAGGGACGGGAGCGAGGACATGAGCCGGTCGATTCCTTCGACCTCGCATTGAGAACTCATGCCGGACCATCTTGGCACAGATCGGCGGCCGGTCAAAGAGGGCGGTGGCAGCTGCCCTTCTTGTGTGATCTGGCTCTCAGATCTTGCCGTCGCGCAGGTAATCGAACAGCTCGGCGTCGCCCTTGAGGCCCAGTTTGAGCATGGCGTCACCCTTCTGCCGGCTGATGGTACTGACGCTCTTGTGCAGCTGCAGCGAGATTTCCTTCACGGTCATGCCGGTGCCCAGCAGCCGCAGCACCTCCACCTCGCGTGGCGACAGTGGCTTGCCGTCGCCCTCGCGCATGCGCCAGCTGCCAGCGGCCTCGACCCGCTCGCGCAGGCTGCGGCTGATGTAGCGCTGGCCCCGGTAGACCGCCTGGATGGCCTGTGGCAGTTCGTCCATCGACGAACTCTTGTCGACCAGGCCGAGCACGCCGCTGTCGAGCACCATGCGCAGGATCGCCAGGTTGTTGGAGACACTGAGCATCAGCACCGGCAGGTCGGGATGACGGCGGCGGATCATGCCGATCATGGCGAAGCCGTCGGCCTGGGGACTGCCCGGCATGGAGTAGTCGGTTACCAGCAGGTCACAGGGCTGGCTGCCGAGCAGGGCCATCAGCGCCTGCGCGCTGTCGGCTTCGCCGACCACGCGGCCCACCCCGCTCGATTCGATGACGGCACGGGTACCGATACGGACCACCGGGTGGTCGTCTGCGATGATGATGCGCAAGCTCATGCTCTAGTATGGCCACCGGGCACGCCGGACCGCGACCATCGCGGTTCCTGGCAGATTCTAGGAGATCAACGCCGATGCGTAGCTGGGCTGTTCGCGGGCTGGTCCTGCTGCTGGCCGTGCTGGTGCTGCCTGCGGCGCTGGCACAGGCGGTGCCTGGGCTGTTGCCGCTCAGCCCGCTGCAGCGCGAGTACCTTGCCGCGCATCCGAGCATCGTCGTGGGCCAGTATGACAGTGGCTGGCCGCCGTTCGAGTCCCTCCGTGACGGCCAGCAGGTCGGCCTGGGCCCGGATTATCTGTCGCTTCTCGCCCGTCAGCTGGGCGTGAAGGTGGAGGCACGGCGCTATCCCGACTGGACATCCGTGCTGGATGCGGCATGTCGTGGCGAGATCGATGTAGTGATGAATGTCGGTCTCAGTGCCGACCGCACCCGCTGCATGGTCTATACCGCCGCCTATGGCGAGGCACCGCTGGCCCTGGTGGGACGCCCGGATGACCTGCGTGCCTCCGATATCCCCGACCTGGATGGACTGCGGGTGGTGATCGAGCAGGACTTCCTGACCGGCCCGCAGGTGCGGGCGCGCTTTCCCCGGGCACGACAGCTTGTCGCAAACAGCTCGTTGGCGGCGCTGGAGATGGTCAGAGACGACAAGGCAGACGTTTACATCGGCAATGCCTACGTGGCCACCGAACTGATCGCACGCGAGGACCTGCAGGGGGTCGTGCTGCTGCGCCCCAGCGATCTGCCGCCCGAACGGCTGCACTTCGGTGTTCCCAACAGCAAGCAGCCGTTGGCCGAAGCATTGGACCTGGCACTGGCTGCGACCAGCCAGGCCCAGCGCGATGCGCTGGTGCAGCGCTGGCTGCCACCTCCGCAGTGGTCGGCATCGGCACAGCTGGCGTTGAGCCAGGCCGAGAAACGGGTATTGGAGCAGCCGTTGAAGATCGGCTTCGCGCCGAATGCGGCGCCGCTGTCGTTCGCGGACCAGGATGGCAAGCCCAGTGGCCTGGCCAGCGAATACCTGCGGCGCCTGCTGCAGGCTGGCGCCAACCTGCAGGTGGAAAACAGCCATGACTGGTACGAGGTGCGCGAGAAGGCGCGCCGCGGCGAGCTGCAGGCGGTGATGGGCATTCCTGCCGATTCTCGCTACCTGGGCCCGGACTGGGTGTTCAGCCAGCCCTTCATCAGCGTGCCGAACGTGATCGTCAGCCGGCGTGACAGCCCGGCGTTGCTGGGCCTGTCCGACCTGCAGGGCAAGCGGGTGCTGCTGTCCGATCCGGAACGTGTGCGTGGCTATGTGCTGCAGCAGGCGCCGCAGGCGCGGATCATCGCGGCACGCAGCGCGGAACAGGCCCTGCAGCGCCTGATCAATGGCGACGCCGATGCCTACGTAGGCAACCTGGCACTGGTTGACCATCTGCTGCGCAACCGCTTCCCGGGGCGCCTGCAGGTGGCGGCACCGGCAGGTTTCAACGATCAGCTGGTGCTGGCGGTTGAGCGCCGCCATGCCGCCCTGGCCACCACCTTCGACCGCCTGCTGCTGCAGATGACGCCGCGCAAGCGCGAGGCCCTGCGCGGGGACTGGCTGGCCGTCGAGTACCGCAACGGCCTGGACTGGAACAGCGCGATGCGCTGGGGCGTGCCGCTGCTGCTGGTGCTGCTCACCGCGCTGCTGGTGCACGCCATCGGGCATTGGCGGCTGCGCCGCGAGGTGGCCGGACGGCGTCACCTGGAACAGCGCCTGGCCGAAGTCACCGACAACCTGCCCGCCGTGGTCTATCAGGCTCGCCGCGCGGCAGACGGAACCCTCAGCTTCCCGTTCATTGCCGGTGACCTGCAGGCGTTGTTCGGGATCAGCCGGCAGCAGGCTGAACAGGATGCAATGTGCCTGCTGGAGCGCATCGAGGAAGACGACCGCGAGCACATCCTGCATGCCGTCGAGCAGGCGGCGCGCCAGTTCGCACCGCTTGTTCTCGAGTTCCGGCTGCGACCTGAAGGCACCGGCGCGCGCTGGGTGCGCAGCCAGGCCCATCCCTATGCGGCGGAAGCGGGCGTGGTCACCTGGAGTGGATACTGGGTGGATGTCAGCGAGGCGCGTGCACAGGCCGAGGCCCTCACTGCGGCCAAGGCTGACGCCGAACAGGCGGCGGAGGCGAAGTCGCGTTTCCTGGCGACCATGAGCCATGAAATCCGAACGCCGATGAGTGGCGTGCTGGGCATGCTGGAAGTGCTGGCGCATTCGCCGCTGGATGCCGAGCAGCAGCGCATCCTCGGGGTGATCGAGGATTCGGCGCAGATGCTGCGGCAGATCCTCGACGATATTCTTGACTACTCGCGGCTTGAGGCCGGCGCACTGCGTCTGGAACCGGTGCCGCAGCCGCTGCGGCCATTGCTGGAAAGCGTGTGCCGGTTGTTGTCGGCGCAGGCCAGTGCACGTGGGCTGGACCTGCACGTGCAGATCGATCCGCAGCTGGCGGCCGCGCACGAAGTGGATGGCGTGCGCCTGCGCCAGATCGTGTTCAACCTGCTCAGCAACGCCATCAAGTTCACCGTGCGCGGCGAAGTGCGGCTGCAGCTGGACGTGCTGGGGCCGACCGCCGAAGACGGCAGCCAGCCGCTGTGCCTGAGCGTCACCGACACCGGCATCGGCATCGCGCCGGAACAGCTGCAGCACCTGTTTGCGCCGTTCACCCAGGCCGGTGCCTACATCCAGCGCGACCATGGGGGTACCGGCCTGGGCCTGAGCATCTGCCAGCGCCTGGTGCAGATGATGGACGGCGAGCTGGAGCTGCACAGCACGCTGGGCGAAGGGACCCGCGCCGAGGTGCGGCTGTCGCTGGTGGAAGCCGGCAGCGGTGATGTGGAAGCGCTGGTCGCCGAGCAGGAACAGGCCTCGCTGCTGCCGCCGGCGCTGCGCCAGGCGCGGGTGCTGGTGATCGAAGACCACCCGACCAACCAGGCGATGATGGCCTGGCGACTGCAGCAGCTGGGGGTGCCGCATGTGATGGTCGGTGACGGCCAGCAGGGCTTGGATCGGCTGTCGTCGGAGAGTTTCGATCTGGTGATCACCGACTGCCGGATGCCGGTGCTCGATGGCTTCGGTTTCACTCGCCTGCTGCGCGAACGCGAGGGCCGCAACGGCCAGCCGCGGCTGACCGTGCTGGCGCTGACCGCCAGCGTGCTGGATGACGATGCACGGCGCTGCCGCGAGGCCGGCATGGACGAAGTGCTGGCCAAGCCGCTGTCACTGGCCACGCTGCGTACCGCACTGCTGCGCTGGTTGCCGCAGGCGCAGGGACAGTCGTTCGAGGAGCCGCAGGCCGGGTCCGCTGCCGACGATGGTGGGGCGCTGCCCGATCTGGACAGCCTGCAGCGGCGCTTCGGTTCACGTGCGGTGGCCGAGCAGCTGCGCGACAGCCTGTTGCAGGCCAGCGAGGGCGATCTTGCCGCCGTGCAGCGCGCGCTGCAGGCTGGAGATCGCGAGGCGGCCGCACTGCACCTGCATCGTCAGGCCGGTGGGTTGGGCGCCGTGGGAGCGACAGTGCTGGCCGGGCAGGCCAATGCGCTGGTAGAGCGTCTGCAGGATGCGGCGGAAGCCGATGTGGCGCCGTTGTTCGCGGCAGTGGCGGAATTTGTGGCACGGCTGCAGCGACAGCTGCAGCGCCTGGCTCACTGAGCCGACTGCTGCTGCAGGTAGGCGATCACCAGCGCGCGGCGTTCGGCGCTGGGGAAGGCGTTGTACATGCGCGTGCCGGGCACCACGTGGGTGGGCGACTGCAGGAACGCATCCAGGGTCTGCGCGGTCCAGGTGATATCGGCGCTGCGCATGCCGTCGGAATAGCCATAGTCCGGCAGGCTGCCAGCGCGGCGGCCGATCACGCCGTGCAGATTGGGCCCGAAGCGGTGGATGCCACCAGGTTGCACGGTGTGGCAGCCGGCGCACAGCTCGAACGCGCGCTGCATGGCCTGCTGCTGCGCCTGTTCCGGCGTGGCCGGTGCCGCAGGCGGGCGCTGGCAGGCCGTGGCCGCCAGGGCCAAAGCAATGGTGATGAGCAGGCGGAAAGCACGCATGGGCGGGCAGGATAGCGATGCAGCGGGGCAGGTGGGCTGCGACACGCGGTCGCAGCCCGGAGCAATCACATGCCCGAATAGTTCGGGCCGCCACCGCCCTGCGGGGTCACCCAGACAATGTTCTGGGTCGGGTCCTTGATGTCGCAGGTCTTGCAGTGCACGCAGTTCTGCGCGTTGATCTGCAGGCGCGCGTTGTCGGCTTCACCGACGAACTCGTACACACCCGCCGGGCAGTAGCGGGCTTCCGGGCCGGCGTACTCGGCCAGGTTCACCTTCACCGGAATGCTGGGGTCCTTCAGCGTCAGGTGGCTGGGCTGGTTCTCGTCGTGGTTGGTGCTGCTGAGGAACACCGAGCTGAGACGGTCGAAGGTCAGCACGCCATCCGGCTTCGGGTAGGCGATGCGGGTGTGCTTGGCCGCCGGCTCCAGGCAGACGTGATCCGGCTGCGTGCGGTGCAGGGTCCACGGCGGATTGCGCACGCCCAGCTTTGGCAGCAGCCACTGCTCCACGCCGGTCATCAGCGTGGCCACGGTCTGGCCCTTCTTGAACCACTGCTTGAAGTTCTTGGCCTGCTGCAGTTCGGTGAACAGCCAGCTGGCTTCGAACGCCTTCGGGTAGGCGCTCAGTTCATCGTGCTGGCGGTCGGCGGCCAGCGCGTCGAACGCGGCATCGGCGCACAGCATGCCGGTCTTGATCGCGGCATGACTGCCCTTGATGCGGCTGGCGTTGAGGTAGCCGGCCTCGCAGCCGACCAGCGCGCCACCCGGGAACACGGTCTTGGGCAGCGACAGCAGGCCACCGGCGGTGATCGCACGCGCGCCGTAACCGATGCGGGTGCCACCCTCCAGGTGCTTGCGGATGGACGGATGGGTCTTGAAGCGCTGGAACTCTTCGAACGGGCTCAGCCACGGGTTCCTGTAGTCCAGGCCGACCACGTAGCCGATGGCGACCTTGCCACCGTCGGCGTGGTACAGAAACGCGCCGCCATAGGTATCGCTGTCCAGCGGCCAACCGGCGGCGTGCACCACCAGGCCCGGCTCATGCTTGGCCGGGTCGATCTGCCACAGTTCCTTGATGCCGATGCCGTAGGCCTGCGGGTCCTTGCCTTCATCGAGCTTGTAGCGCGCGATCAGCTGGCGGCCGAGGTGGCCGCGTGCGCCTTCGGCGAAGATCGTGTACTTGGCCTGCAGCGCCATGCCGCGTTCGAAGGCCGGGCCGATGCTGCCGTCCTTCTCGATGCCCATGTCGCCGGTGGCCACGCCGATCACTTCACCATTGTCGCCGTACAGCACCTCGGCTGCGGCGAAGCCGGGGAAGATCGCCACTTCCAGCGCTTCGGCCTGCTGCGCCAGCCAGCGGGTCACTTCACCCAGGCTGATGATGTAGTTGCCTTCGTTGTGGAAGCACTCCGGCAGCAGCGCATTGGGCGTGCTGCGTGCGCCGGTTTCGCTGAGGAACAGGAATTCGTCGCGGGTGACCTCCTGCTTCAGCGGTGCGCCGCGCTCGGCCCAGTCCGGGAACAGTTCGGTCAGTGCGCGCGGATCCATCACGGCGCCGGACAGCACGTGCGCGCCCGGTTCGGAGCCCTTCTCCAGCACGCACACCGACAGGTCGCGGCCGGCTTCGATCGCGCGCTGGCGCAGGCGGATCGCGGTGGCCAGGCCGGCGGGGCCGGCGCCGACGATCACCACGTCGAACTCCATTACTTCACGCGGGGGCAGGGCGTTGGCTTCAGCGCTCATCGATTGCATGACTCGTGGGTAGGGCCGGCATCGGGGCCACCGGCGGTGCCTGGGAATCGCGCGTGCAGCCACGAGCGAAACGGTTGTTTGAATGTGTCAGGGTACCGGGCCGCGCGTGATCGAGCTAGATCGACGATGTTCAAGTCATGATTGCTGCGGTGCAGCGTAATGCACGTGGCCGGGTAGGTGCCAACCTTGGTTGGCACATTGTTTCACCGCCCGGACCCGCTTCCGTGTGGACCAAGGTCCACACCTACCAGACGCGATGCTTGCGGATGACCGACAATGGCCGGGTCCTGACTGCGCGTGAGTGCCATGGCTTTGCATCCGTACGATCTGTTCGATGTCCGTTCCCTGCTCAACGAGGAAGAGCGCGCGGTGCAGGAGAGCGTCGCCCGCTTCACCAACGAGCGCGTGCTGCCGATCATCGGCGATGCCTTCGACCAGGCCCGCTTCCCTTCAGAGCTAGTGCCGGAGATCGCCGCGCTGGGCCTGCTCGGCGCCACCCTGCCGGCCGAATACGGCGGCGGCGACCTCGGTGCGGTCAGCTATGGCCTGATCTGCCAGGAGCTGGAGCGCGGCGATTCGGGCCTGCGCAGCTTCGTCTCGGTGCAGAGCTCGCTGTGCATGTACCCGATCTATGCCTACGGCAGCGAGGAGCAACGCCAGCAGTGGTTGCCGGCGATGGCGTGCGGTGAGCTGATCGGCTGCTTCGGCCTGACCGAGGCACACGGCGGTTCCGATCCGGCCAGCATGAAGACCCGCGCGGTGCGCGACGGCAGCGACTGGCGCATCAGCGGCAGCAAGATGTGGATCACCAGCGGCCCGGTGGCCGATCTGGCCATCGTCTGGGCGCAGACCGAAGACGGCATCCAGGGCTTCGTGCTGGAAAAGGGCATGGCCGGCTTCACCACGCAGGAGATCAAGCACAAGATGAGCCTGCGCGCATCGCTGACCGGCGCGCTGTTCTTCGACGACGTGCGCGTGCCCGACAGCCACCGCCTGCCGAACGTGAAGGGCCTGAAGGGCCCTCTGGGTTGCCTGACCCAGGCCCGCTACGGCATCAGCTGGGGCCCGATCGGCGCTGCCATTGCCTGCCTGGATGAGGCGCTGGGCTATGCCAAGGAACGCGTGCTGTTCGGTCGCCCGCTGGCCGCCACGCAGAGCGCGCAGATCAAGCTGGCCGAAATGGCCCGCCGCATCACCACCGCGCAGCTGCTGGCGCTGCAGCTGGGCCGCCTGAAGGAAGCCGGCCAGCTGCAGCCGCAGCAGGTCAGCCTGGCCAAGTGGAACAACTGCCGCATGGCCATCGACATCGCCCGCGAGTGTCGAGACCTGCTGGGCGGGGCCGGTATCACCACCGAGCATGTAGCGATCCGGCATGCGCTGAACCTGGAATCGGTGATCACCTATGAAGGCACCGAGACCGTGCACCAGCTGGTGATCGGCCGCGAACTGACCGGCATCAACGCGTTCTAGGCGGTGCGGGGAACACCATCCACGCATGGCGTGGATCTGCTGCACATGGCACCTGCCACGGCCACCTGGGATGTGCTTTGGTAGGTGCCAACCCTGGTTGGCACATTCCTTCAGCGCGCGACCGGGCATCAGTGCGGACCAAGGTCCGC
>NZ_JAWJTG010000048.1:0-38662 GCF_032911605.1 Stenotrophomonas mexicanensis | reverse complement strand
GGCGGCCAAGCCTCCATGGACGGATTCACGGCGTCCCCTGCAAACCCCACCCGCCCGACCCACTCCATGACACGCTCTACGCGACCAACCGCAATGCGCCTACACATGCCCGGACTCCCCGCATGCCGCCCCTGCTGAAGATCCGCTCCGAGCGCGGGCAGATGTCGGCCATCGAGCGTCGCATCGCCGACTTCATCCTCGACAACGCCCACCTGCTGCGCGACTACTCGTCCCAGCAGCTGGCCAGCGCGCTCGGCATCAGCCAGTCCAGCGTGGTGAAGTTCAGCCAGAAGCTCGGCTTCAAGGGCTACCCAGACCTGAAATATTCGATCGGCCAGGACGTGGCTCGCGCCGGTGCCGATCCGCAGCAGACGCCCAGCGAACCCGACAGCGGCGATGACTACCTGCGCCTGGGCGAGGCCCTGCGCCGCAGCAAGGCACAAGCCGAAGAGGAAACCCGCCAGGCCAATCCACGCGAGGAAATCGAGCGCATCGTGCAGCTGATCGACGGCGCGCCGAAGCTGTTCGTGTACGGCCTGGGTGATGACGGCCTGTACGCGCGTGAGTTCGCCATGCGGCTGTCCCTGCTCGGGCTGCTGGTGGTGCCGCATACCGACCCGATCCTGATGCTGGCCAACCTGTCGGCGGCACGCCCGGGTGACGTGCTGTTGATGTTCTCCGAGTTCGGCAACCTGCCCCAGCTTTCGCAGTTGTCGCGCCAGTTCCAGGACATGGGTGGCAAGGTGATTTCCATCACCCGCCACACCGCCAACCCGCTGCGCGCGCATGCTGATGCAACACTGGTGGTGTGTGCGCACGACCGCACGCCGCAGGTCGCGCAGCTGCTGTACCGTAGCGCCATGCACGCGCTGCTCGATTTCCTGTTCGTGCTGCTCTGCCACGCCAATCCGGACCGCCAGCAGCAACTGGCGGTGAACCTGGAGCGGATCGACCACCTGCTGGATTCCTGACCGGAGCGCACGTTGATGAAATCGCTGGCCCGTCTCGCCACCACTGCGCTGCTGCTTGCCGCTGCGGTGTCCGTCCACGCCGCGCCGCTCGATGGTGCACGCCAGCTGATCGTGGTTACCAGCGACAACTGGGACAGCACCCAGGGGCAGCTGCAGGCCTATGTACGCGACGGCAAGGGCTGGCACGCGCACGGGCAGGCGTTCCCGGTGGCGCTCGGCCGTACCGGCAGCGCGTGGGGCCTGGGCCTGCATCCGGCACAGGGCGAAGGCCCGCAGAAGCAGGAAGGCGATGGCCGCAGCCCGGCCGGCGTGTTCGCGCTCGGCAGCGCCTTCGGCTATGCCATCACCCGCCCCGGCACCGCGATGGCCTACCAGCCCATGCTTGAAAGCAGCTACTGCATGGATGTGCCCGGCTCTCCGTTCTACAACCGCATCGTGGATGAAAAGAAGGTCGGCAGCGCCGCGGTCAAGGGCTCCACCGAGCCGATGCGGCTGGACCTGCACAACCAGGGCGACGTGCGCTACCAGGAAGGCTTCGTGATTGCCCACAACCCGGACAACCAGCCCGGCAAGGGCAGCTGCATCTTCGCCCACCTGTGGCGCGCGCCCGGTGAGGCCACGGCTGGCTGCACCGCCATGCCGCAGGCGCGCATGCAGGCCCTGCTGGACTGGTTGCGCCCGCAGGATATGCCGCGCTTCGTGCTGCTGCCGCGCGCCGAGTACAAGCGCCTGCAGGCCCAGTGGCAGCTGCCCGCACTGAGCGGAGACGCCCGTTGAGCGCGCAGGACGAACCGCAGCTGCAGCGCGCGGTCAGCCGCTGGCAGATCGTCGGCCTGTCGATCAACGATGTGATCGGCAGCGGCATCTACCTGCTGCCGGCCGCCACCGTCGCCCTGCTCGGCCCCTTCAGCCTATGGGGCGTGGTCGCCGCCGGCATCGTCGTTGCCCTGCTGGTGCTCTGCTACGCGCAGGCCGCCAGCTACTTCGATGAACCCGGTGGCAGCTACCTGTATGCCCGTGAGGCGTTCGGGCGATTCGCCGGGTTCGAGATCGGCTGGATGATCTGGTTGACCCGCATCAGCTCGGCGGCCGCATTGAGCAATGCACTGGCCGATGCGGTCGCGCGCTTCTGGCCGTGGGCCGGCGCCGGCATGGGCCGCATCGCGGTGATCGTGGTGTCGCTGGGCTTCCTCACCGGCGTCAACATCATCGGCGTGCGCTCGGCCGCGCGCACCGGCGTGGTGCTGGTGATCGGCAAGATGCTGCCGCTGCTGCTGTTCGTGGCCATCGGTGCGTTCTACATCGATCCGCAGCTGGCCTTCTCCGGCCAGCGCCCGGACCCGCATGACCTGCAGCGCATGGGCGAAGCCGCCTTGCTGCTGCTGTACGCCTACGCCGGCTTCGAGAACATTCCGGCGGCCGCCGGCGAGTACCGTAATCCGCGCCGCGATATTCCATTCGCCCTGATCACCATGATCATCACCGTCACCGTCGTCTACGGCGCGGTGCAGGTGGTGGCGCAGGGCACGCTGGCCGGCCTGGCCAGCTCGGCCACGCCGCTGGCCGATGCCGCCGCCGGCTTCGGTGGCGAGGCACTGGCGCTGATCCTGACCATCGGCGCGACCATCTCCATCCTCGGCACTAACAGCAACACGATGATGATGGGCCCGCGCTTCCTGTTCGCGCTGGCCCGCGATGGCTACGGCCCGAAGATCCTGGCCCAGGTGCATCCGCGCTTCCACACGCCGGCCGCGTCGATCCTGTGCCAGGGTCTGATCGCACTCGGCCTGGCCCTGTCCGGTTCGTTCGTGCAGCTGGCGCTGCTGTCGATGACCACGCGCCTGTTCGCCTACATCGGTACCGCCGCGGCAGTGCTGGTACTGGCCAAGCGCTACGCCGACCGCCCCGGTGCATTGAAGCTGCCCGGTGGCCCGCTTATTCCGGTGCTGGCGCTGCTGCTGTGCGTTGCGCTGTTCGCCAGTGCCAGCTGGCAGAACATCGCCGCCGCGCTGGTCGCCTTCGCCATCGGCGCAGTGATCTACAAGTTGCCGCGAAAGCCCGAACTGTAGAGTCGAGCCATGCTCGACTGGGATTTGGGGTGCATGAGTCGAGCATGGCTCGACTCTACAGACTCGCCCTTCACGCTGCCGGACCGGGCCGTTAACCGCCTCGCAGGCACGATCAGGCTTCGTCAACAACGGAGCCCTTCCATGGCCGAATACCAGATCCCCGGCCGCGTGCCGGATGACAGCACGCCGCGTGATGCAATCTCCAACTACTGGCGCGAGCGCTATACCTCTGAACCGTACTACGACGACCAGCTGTTCTTCGACGACTACGAACCGGCCTACCGCATCGGCCACGCAGCGCGTGCGCAGGACATGATCCGCGCCTACGAGGAAGTGGAACGCGAGCTGGAATCACGCTGGGCCAGCGAACGCGGCGGCAGCCGCCTGGACTGGGCGCAGGCACGCAATGCCGTCCGCCGTGGATGGGAGGAAGCGCAGCAGGTGGAACCGCGCCTGGCACGCGGCCCCTGACGGACCCGATATGCGGCAACGCCGGGCATGGCCCGGCGCTACCGTTGCTGCATCACTCCTGTTCCGGCAGAGGCGGCACGGCCGTGCTGCGCTTGCTTTCACCGCCACCGGCGGCGATCAGGTCGCGGGTGTTCTTCTGCACCGCCACCGCACCGAACAGCGACAGCGCGAAGGCCATGCCGTAGAAGCCCTTCTCGCTCAGCACCAGGGTGGCGTTCCACAGGCCAACCAGCAGCAACAACAGCGCAGACAGCAATGCGAACCAGCACAGCGCGTAGTACAGGCCACTCACCGGAATGCCCTCGACACGGTCGCGCACGCTCTTCTGCAGCGACACCGCTGCGAACAGGCCAAACAGGAGCAGGGTGAGGTAGTAGCCCTTCTCGTTCAGCGGCATCTCCGCATTGAACAGGCCTATCAGGTAGGCCACCGCGCCGAGCAGCAGGGCCACCCAGGAGGCGGCAATGAAGGCCGGCGAGGGTCGATGGATGATCGGTGCGTTCATTGCGGTTCCTTGCAGTCAGGCGGGCATGCTTTGCCCGGGCGAACCCACCCTAGACGATCCCGCCGCCGCCGCACAGGGGGAAACAGGACCTTCGGGCCAGGACCGTCACCGCCCCGGTGGTATACAAGGGAGAGCCTGGCCATCCGCATCCCCTTCCGCTGGAGATACCCATGACCCGCACGCCCCTGCTGCTCGCCCTCGGCCTGTTGCCGATCCTCGCCACCACGGCCTGCAGTGCCGCCGGCCCCGATGCCAGTGGGCAGAAAGCTGCCGCTGCCAGCACAGACGCTGCCGACCAGCGACCGTTCACCGCATCCGAAATCAGTCGTTTCGACCAGCCGTGGGCAATGACCTTCCTGCCCGATGGAAGCCTGCTGGTCACCGAAAAGCGCGGCAAGCTGCAGCATCTGGACCTGGCCGGCGGCCAGAAGCACGAGATCACCGGCGTTCCGAAGGTCGCCTACGGCGGTCAGGGCGGCTTCGGCGACGTGATCCTGCATCCGCAGTTCGCGCGCAACCATGTGATCTACCTCAGCTATGCAGAGGAAGGCACGCTGGATACCCGAGGCGCTGCCGTCGCGCGCGCCACGCTGGCGCTGGACGCCAACGGTGCCGGCCAGCTCAAGGACCTGAAGGTGATCTGGCGACAGAGCCCCAAGGTGAGTGGTGAGGGCCACTACGGCCACCGCCTCGTCTTCGGCCCGGACGGCAAGCTGTGGATCAGTTCCAGCGAGCGCCAGAAGTTCGATCCGGCGCAGGACATGGGCAGCAACCTCGGCAAGATCATCCGCCTCAACGAGGATGGCAGCCTGCCGGCCGACAACCCGTTCGCCTCGCAGGGCGGTGTTGCCGCGCAGGTGTGGTCGCTGGGCCACCGCAACATCCTCGGCATGGCCTTCGACGCCAACGGCAAGCTGTGGGCGCACGAGATGGGCCCGGCCGGTGGCGACGAACTGAACCTGATCGTGCGCGGCGCCAACTACGGCTACCCGATCGTCTCCAATGGTGACCATTACGACGGCCGCCCGATTCCTGACCACAGCACCCGCCCGGAATTCGCCGCCCCGAAGGTGACCTGGACGCCGGTGATCTCGCCGGCCGGCTTCGTCATCTACAGCGGCAACCTGTTCCCGCATTGGAAGGGCAGCGGCTTCATCGGCGGCCTGTCATCCACCTCGCTGGTACGTGTGGCCTTCGATGGCGACAGCGCGCGCGAAGCCGAACGCTTCAACATGGGCGAACGCATCCGTGAAGTGGAACAGGGCCCGGATGGCGCACTGTGGCTGCTGGAAGACGGCAACAAGGCGCGCCTGCTTAAGCTGACACCGAAGACCTGATATCGGTCGCGGCGGCCGCTGGCCGGCACGACCTTCCTGCAACGGCCCCGCATGCGGGGCCGTTCGCATTCATTGGATGGTGATGACCTTCACCTCGGTCTGCGCGCAGGCTTTGTCCAGGCACTGCCCGTTCAACCACACCTGGCCATCACCGATCATCACGCCCTGCTGGTTGACGAAGACCTTGCCGAAGTCCTGTTCGGACACCGCCTTGACCACCGCCGGCGTAATGATCTTCTCGTAGTTGCGCTGGAATTCACCAGGGCCGGTGATCTTCTTTCCGCCGGCGATATTCAGCGGGAAGCGCACCTCTTCCACCACCGCAGCGCGATCACCACCGACCACGGCGGTCTTGAAGGCGTTGAACACCTTCTCGTACTGCGCCGCATCGCCGAGCACGCTCTCGATGCGCGCACGCGCATCCTCCGCGGGCTCATCCGTAGCGGTGGGTGCAGTTGCGGCGGGTTCGGCGGCAGGCTTGGCAGGTTCGGCCGCAGGCGTCGCTGCAGCACTGGCCTCCATCGGCGGCGGTGCATCCACCGCAGGCTCGGCCGGCGGCGCCGGCTGCGAACAGGCCGCCAGCAACAGGACGGGAATCAACACAGCGATCGTGCGCATGCGCGGGCATCCATCGGTTCAAGGATGCCGATGGTAGCGCCGGGCCATGCCCGGCGTGTTTGCCATGGGTGAGGACGCCGGGCATGGCCCGGCGCTACCACCCCGCGGTCAATCCTTCAGCAGCTCGAACTGCACCGCCTCACCGGCGGCCGAGGACGCGCAGACCCACAGGTCGAACTGGCCCGGCTCGGCACGCAGCACGCCGTCGCGGCCGGTGAACGCCAACTGCTCGCGGGTCAGGGTGAACACCACCTCGGTGGACTCGCCCGGCTGCAGCGCCACCTTGCGGAAGTCCTTCAGCTCGCGCACCGGACGCACGCGGCTGGCCACGCGGTCGTGGATGTACAGCTGCACCACTTCTTCACCGGCCACGTCACCGCTGTTGGTCAGCGTGGTGGTGAGGGTCAGGGTCTCATCCCAGCCGAGCTGGGCTGCGCTCAGCTGCGGCACGCCGTAGGCGAAGGTGGTGTAGCCGATGCCATGCCCGAACGGGTACAGCGGCTCGTTCGGAATCTCGCGCCAGCGCGCCTTGAACTCCGACATGGTCGGCAGTTCCGGGCGACCGGTACGCGGGTGGTTGTAGAAGTACGGCTGCTGGCCGGACACCTGCGGGAAGCTGACCGGCAGGCGGCCCGACGGGCTGTAGTCGCCGAACAGCACATCGGCCACGGCATGGCCGGTCTGCGTGCCCAGGTACCAAGTCACCGCCACCGCCTGCGCATTACGCACGGCGCCCTGCAGGGCCAGCGCGCGACCATTGCGCAGCAGCACCACCAGCGGCTTGCCGGTCATCGCCACCGCTTCGGCCAGCGCCTGCTGTGCCGGCGGCAGGGTGATCTCGACGCGCGACTGCGCTTCGCCGCTGTAACGCTGCGGCTCGCCCAGCGCCAGCACCACCACGTCGGCGCGCAGCGCAGCGGCCACGGCCGCTTCGGTGCCACCGGGGATGGCCACTTCCAGTTCGCAGCCTGGCACGATTTCCAGCAGCGATTCATCGCCGATGGCGGCGCGCACGCCGGTTTCCAGGTCCACGTAGCGCTGCTTGTCGCCGAACAGCGTCCAGCAGCCTTCGATGTTCTCGCGGTCCTGCACGAACGGGCCGATCAGTGCGATCTTCTGCCCGGTCTTCTGCAACGGCAGCACGTTGTCGCGGTTGTTCAGCAGCACGATCGAACGGCGCGCGGCATCGCGCGACAGTGCGTCATGGTCGGCGATATGCGAGATATCGGCTTCGCGCGCCGGGTCCAGCGAACGGTACGGGTCGTCGAACAGGCCGATGGTTTCCTTCAGCCACAGGATGCGGCGCACGCCTTCATCCAGCACCGCCATCGGCACCTCGCCGCTCTCGACCAGGCCCGGCAGGTGCTCGGCGTAGAAGCCGCTCTGCATGCTCAGGTCCAGGCCGGCGGTGAACGCCTTGGCGGTGGCATCGCGGTCGTCGGCGGCATAACCGTGCGCGACCAGTTCCATGTCGGCGGTGTAATCGGAGATCACCACGCCCGGGAACTTCCACTCACCGCGCAGGATGTCGGTCAGCAGTTCGGCGTTGGCACTGGCCGGCACGCCGTTGATGTCATTGAACGAGGACATCACGGTGATCGCGCCGGCGTCGAACGCAGCCTTGAACGGCGGCAGGTGCACGTCGCGCAGGGTCTGCGGCGAGATGTCCACCATGTTGTATTCCATGCCGGCCATCACCGCGCCATAGGCGGCGAAGTGCTTCGGCGTGGCCAGCAGCGAATCGTCGGCGCGCAGGTCGCTGCCCTGAAAGCCGCGCACGCGGGCGGCGGCGAATGCACAGCCCAGCACCACGTCCTCACCGGCACCTTCGGCACCACGGCCCCAGCGCTGGTCGCGGGCGATGTCCACCGCCGGCGCATAGGTCCAGTGCAGGCCAGCAGCGGTGGCTTCGATGGCGGTGGCGCGTGCGGTGCGCTCGGCCAGCTCCGGCTCGAAACTGGCGGCCTCGCCCAGCGGGATCGGGAACACGGTACGCATGCCGTGGATGACGTCGGCGGCCAGGATCACCGGAATGCCCAGGCGGCTCTCTTCGGTGGCGACCTGCTGGATGCGGCGGCCCAGCTCGGCGCCCACACCATTGAACAGCGAGCCGACCTTGCCCTCGCGCACCTGCTGCAGCACCTGGTCGGCATTGCGCACGTTGGCTTCCGGGTTCACGTCCGGGGCGAACGGGCGGACCATGTCCGCGAAGACACCCAGCTGGCCGACCTTTTCCTCGACGGTCATCTGGGCAATGAGGGATTCGATGCGATCGGAGGCCACCGGTAGTCCTTGATGAAAACGTTTACAAGCCCGGCATTCTAGCGATCCCGGGCGATTTGGCGAGAGGTTTCTTCATTCAGTTTCAGCCACCAGCGGGGTCCGTATGGCCCCGCCGGGGGCACCGCAGCTTACTCCGAGCCGGCCAACTGGCGCTGCCCGGCCATCAACATGGCGTCGCTGGAGGCCTGGAACACGCGCAGGCCGAAGGCCGGCAGGATCGCCAGCAGGTGGTCGAAGATGTCCGACTGCACCGCCTCGTACTCGCCCCAGGCGGTACTGCGGGTGAAGCAGTACAGCTCCAGCGGCAGGCCCTCGGTGGTCGGCTGCAGCTGCCGCACCAGCAGGGTCATGTCGGTATGGATGCCCGGGTGATTGCGCAGGTAGCGCTCCACGTACGCACGGAAGGTGCCTAGGTTGGTCACCCGGCGGCTGTTGACCTCGGCCACGCCCTGCTCGCGCAGGCGCCCGTTCCACTGGCCAAGCTCCTGCTCCTTCTCCTGCAGGTAATCACGCAGCAGCGCGAACTGGCCGAGGAAGGCCAGGTCGCCTTCGTCCAGGAAGCCGACGCTGTGCTGGTCCAGGTACAGCGCGCGCTTGATGCGACGGCCACCGGCCTCCTGCATGCCGCGCCAGTTCTTGAACGACTCGGTCACCAGCTTCTTGGTCGGGATGGTGGTGATGGTCTTGTCGAAGTTCTGCACGGTGACGGTGTGCAGCGCGATATCGATGACGTCACCGTCGGCGTTCTGGCTGGGCATTTCGATCCAGTCGCCGATGCGCACACGGCCATCGCCACTGATCTGCACACTGGCCACCAGCGACAGGATGGTGTCCTGGAAGATCAGCATCAGCACCGCCGTGGCCGCGCCCAGGCCGGTGACCAGCGGGCCCAGCGCTACCCCCAGCAGGGTGGCGACGATGGACAGGCCGGCGGCCACGAACACCACGATCTTGACCACCTGCAGGTAGCCCTTGATCGGCTTGTTGCGCGCATCGGGCTTGCGCTCGTACAGGCTGTTGGCCGCGTCCAGCGCATGCGAGAACGCCATCGACACCGTGAGTACGGCCCACACGATGCACAGCTTGATGATGACCTTGACCAGGCCTTCCGGCAGATCCGGGATGAGGGTGATGCCCGAGGCGATCACCTGGCTGGGCACCACGTTGGACAGGCGCGAAATGACCCGCATCAAGTGGCTGCCGCGCCCGGACTCGGCGCCCGGCAGGCGCTGCAGCAGGCGCCGCAGGCCACGCACCAGGATGCGCTTGGTCACCCAGTTGGCCAGGCCCGCTGCGACCAGCAGCGCCGTGATCATCAACGCCAGGTAGGCGCCGGGATAGGGTTCCAGTGTGTTCTGCAGCTTTTCCAGCCACTGTACCGCCACCACCGCGTCCACCATCAGTTGTCTCCTTGCGTTGTCGTTGTTGTTGGGGGGGCCGGCCAGCGGCCGGCACTACCGGATCAGTCCCGCGAGCGCTCGATGATCACGCCCACCGCGCGCGCGCCACGCACCGCGCCCGGCTTGCTCAGTTTCAGACGCAGCCACTTCACGTCGAATTCGTCCAGCACGATCTGTGCGCAGCGCTCGGCCAGGGTTTCCACCAGGCCGAATTCCGACTCGCGCACGAACTGCTCCAGGCGCTTGCTCACCGCCTTGTAGTTCAGGGTATGGGCGATGTCGTCGGAGGCCGCGGGACGACGGTTGTCAAAGCCCATTTCCAGGTCGAACACCAGGTCCTGGCGGATCCGTCGTTCCCAATCGTAGATACCGATCAGGGCGTCGATCGTCAGCCCCTCGATGAAAACCTTGTCCATTGCGCTTAACCAGCCCGAATACAGGGGGCCATGGTAACGGCACGACGGTGAGCCTGCCCGGAACGGGCGGTGGGTGGCCGGCAGGAATGCGGCACTGGGAAAAACAAAGAGCCCCGCTAGCAGGGCCCTGGTACTACCGCTTGTCCCCGGGGTGAGCTGTTGAACAGCCGCGAGTCCCGGTGGCGCAGGCGTCGAAATTGAAGCGGGTGAGGTCTGCGGATCAAGAGGCGATTCCGACTATACCCGCATTTCCAAAAAACAAAGGGCCCTGCTAGCGGGGCCCTTTGGTACCTCTCAACGTCCTCGGGGGGAGCTGGAATCCAGCCGCGAGTCCCGAAGCACACGATGCAGATCATGACGTTCATTCCCTCGACGGTCCAGAGTCAATCGCGACATGCTGGAGGAAGCCAAGGGCAATACAGGAATTCTGCTGCCTGACGCGGCGGCATTGCCCGATATCACGCCAGCGGCAACCAGCGCAGGCTGATGATCCGCCATGTGGTCCCGCATTTGATGAGAGAGCAACGAATCCTGCAGGCAGCGCTGTCACGCCCACGGTGGGCGACGTACAAACGTATCGCGGACCGGCACTCTTTGGATGCCGCCTCGCTTTACGTATGGAACATGCAGATGTGCGGCGCGCTGCTATCCCCCCTGCACGTCTGTGAAATCGTAATCCGCAACGCGGTGGCCGCGGCGCTGGCGCATGCCTTTGGGCCGCGCTGGCCCTGGCATCCTGCACTGCTGCAGCGGATGCCAGCAGATGGCGCGTTGTCGGCCTTGCAGGATCTCCATAGACAGGCTGGTCGTCGGATGGACACTCAGGAGATCATCGCCAGCCTTCGCTTCGCGTTCTGGCAGCAGCTTTTCACGCGGCGCTTCGAGGGAGCCATCTGGACGCGGGGTTTGAAGATTGCGTTGCCGAACGCGCCACAGAATGCTCTCAGCGTGGTTCGCACGAATATCCACGCAGACATCGGGCGCATCCGCCTCCTGCGCAACCGCATCGCGCACCACGAGCCCATCCTGGAACGTGACATCGGTGCCGACCTGGCGGCGATCGGGCGGCTGATCCATGCGCGCTGCCCGCATACGCTGGGGTGGTTGCAGCGCCATGAGCGGGCGACGACGGTGTTGGCGGCGTCGCCGTTGGTACGGCGTCCGTAATGCGTTCGCCGGGTGTGGCCTGGCGCTACGGGCTCAGACCGCCGGCAGGGTCGCCATGTCCCAGCGGGGGGTGACGTCCACCTTCGGCGGGCTGTGCTGGCCGGCCTGCAGCCGCAGCGCGCCGGCGAAGGCGATCATCGCGCCGTTGTCGGTGCACAGTGCCGGCCGCGGGAAGCAGGCACGGCCGCCAAGGCGCTCGGCCATCTGCTGCAGGCGTGCGCGCAGGCGCTTGTTGGCGCCGACGCCGCCAGCCACCACGATCACGTTGGTGCCGGCCGCTTCCAGCGCGCGCTCGCATTTGATCGACAGAGTCTCGACCACGGCGTCTTCGAAGCCCCGAGCGATGTCGGCGCGGGTCTGCTCGCTCTGGTCGCTGTCGCGCCAGGCCATCAGGACCTGGGTCTTCAGGCCGGAGAAGCTGAAATCCAGCCCCGGGCGGTCGGTCATCGGCCGCGCAAAGCGGTAGACACCCGGCGTGCCCTGCTCGGCCAGCCTGGCCAGCTGCGGGCCACCCGGATAGGGCAGGCCCATCATCTTGGCGGTCTTGTCGAAGGCCTCGCCGGCCGCATCGTCCAGGGTCTCGCCCAGCAGGCGGTACTGGCCGATCGCGTCCACCGCCACCAGCTGGGTATGGCCACCGGACACCAGCAGCGCCACGAACGGCGCTTCCGGCGGGTCGTCCTCCATCAGCGGGGCCAGCAGGTGGCCTTCCATATGGTGTACGCCCACCGCCGGCACCTCCAGCGCCCAGGCCAGCGACCGCGCCACGCCCGCGCCGACCAGCAGCGCGCCGACCAGGCCGGGACCCGCCGTGTAAGCCACGCCGTCGATGTCGTCTACGCCCAGACCGGCGTCGGCCAGGGTCTGGCGTACCAGTGGCAGCAACTTGCGGACGTGGTCGCGGCTGGCCAGTTCGGGCACCACACCACCGTATTCGGCGTGCAGGGCGATCTGGCTGTAGACCGCATGGGCGCGCAGGGCCGCGCTGCCGGCCAGGTCGGTGTCATACACCGCCACGCCGGTCTCATCACAGGAAGATTCGATGCCAAGGACTCGCATGCCTGCTATTATGACGCCCCTGCCGCCCCCTCGGGGGACGTGCAGGTCTCACTGCTTTCGAACCTCTGGCCCGTATTCAGGGTTGGCCGCTTGCAGTTTGTCTATTCGCCGCTATAATGTGCGGCTCGCCGGGCGTGACCCGGTTCTACTGTGTCCCGGAGATTCCATGCCCAGCGTCAAAGTCCGCGAGAACGAGCCCTTCGAGTTTGCTCTTCGCCGCTTCAAGCGCACTTGCGAAAAGGCCGGTGTGCTGGCCGAAACCCGCAAGCGCGAGTTCTACGAAAAGCCGACCCAGGAGCGCAAGCGCAAGGCCGCCGCTGCTGTGAAGCGTCAGCTGCGCCGCTCGTCGCGCGACGTTACCAAGCGTCAGCGCCTGTACTGATCGGACGCATCTTCATTGCGATGGGCTTGCCTGTCGCGATGGAGCCGAAGCCGGCACGCGCGAGCGTCGCCGGCTTTTTGCGTTTCCGGGTTCGGGCATCCGCCCCGCCCCACCTACTACCACGAGGTTCCTCATGAGCATGAAGCAGCAGCTCACCGAAGACATGAAGGCCGCCATGAAGGCGGGCGAGAAGCACAAGCTGGGCGTGATCCGCCTGATCAACGCCGCCATCAAGCAGCGCGAAGTGGACGAGCGCATCGAGCTGGATGACACCGCCGTGATCGCCGTGCTCGACAAGATGGTCAAGCAGCGCAAGGACTCGGTCAGCCAGTTCGAAGCCGCCAACCGCGAGGACCTGGCCGAGATCGAGCGCGCCGAGATCGTGGTCATCGAAGCCTACCTGCCGGCCAAGATGGGCGAAGCCGAGATCGTCGCCGCGATCCAGGCCGCCATCGCCGAGACCGGCGCTTCCGGTCCGGCCGACATGGGCAAGCTGATGGGCGCACTGAAGCCCAAGCTCGCTGGCCAGGCCGACATGGGTCTGGTCTCCAAGCTGGTCAAGCAGCAGCTGGCGTAAGCCATTGCCGGGGTCGGATCCCTTTCGCATCGCGGAAGGGCTCTGACCCCATTGATGCACCCGCTTCACCGCACCTTCGACCCCCGGCTGCTACAACATCCCCATGGTCGAGCAATCGCACTCCCCCGCCGACACGCGTCCCCACGGCATTCCCGCACGGCTTCGCCACTACGCTGACCGCCTGCAGGACAGCTTCCCGATGGCCGTCGCCAAGCGCTTCGTCGAAATCGACGTGCTGACCCAGGCCGCCTCGGTCTCCTTCTACGCCCTGCTGTCGATGGCACCGCTGCTGGTGCTGCTGCTGTGGCTGACCGCCTCGCTGTACCCACCGGCACAACAGACGTTGATCAGCCAGATCGGTTCGGTGGCCGGCAGCAGCGTGGCCAGCGTCGCCGACACCGTGCTGCACAACGCCAACAGCCAGCCCAGCGTCGGTTCATTGGCCGGGCTGTGGAGCACGCTGCTGCTGTTCATCGGCGCCACGGCGGTGTTCGCCCAGCTGCAGAACGCGCTGAACCGGATCTTCCACACCAGCGGCCAGCGTCTGGAAGGCATCAAGGCCTGGCTGCGCAAACGCGTGTTCTCGTTCGGCGTGGTGCTGGCACTGGGCTTCCTGCTGATCCTGTCGATGACCGCCACCACCGCACTGCAGGTGGTGTTCGCGCAGCTGCCCTCGGTACTGCCGGCAATCGGCTACCTGACCTCGCTGCTGCTGTACACGCTGGCCTTCGCCTTCCTCTACCACTACCTGCCGGACCGCCGCGTGGCCTGGCGCCAGGCCTTCATCGGCGGTGCCATCACCTCGGTGCTGTTCACCCTCGGCCGCTATGGCATCGGCGTCTACATCGCCACGGTGGCCCCGGGCAGCGCCTACGGTTCGATGGGCGCGCTGGTGATCTCGCTGGTCTGGATCTACTACGCCACCGCCGTGTTCTTCGTCGGTGCGTTGATGACCGCGGTGATCGACGAACGCCAGCATGCACGGGCGCAACTGGCCAGGGCCGGGGCCGATGCGGAACAGGCCAGCCCCGGCACCGCCAGCGAGTAAACTAGGGGAACCTGCCGCCCCTGCTGCGCGCCCTGCGGCCGCGCCCCGTTCTGTTGCCCATGGCCCGTATCCCCGACGCTTTCATCGATGATCTGCTGGCCCGCTCCGACATCGTCGAGGTGGTGGGCAGCCGCGTGCCGTTGAAGCGACAGGGCAAGGAATACGCAGCGCGTTGCCCGTTCCATGACGAGCGCTCGGCGTCGTTCACGGTCTCGCCCACCAAGCAGTTCTATCACTGCTTCGGCTGTGGCGCGCACGGCACCGCGATCAGCTTCCTGATGAACTACGACCGCCTCGAATTCCTCGACGCGGTGGATGAACTGGCCAAGCGCGCAGGCATGGAAGTGCCGCGCAGCGAGAATCCGCGCAGCCCCCAGCAGCAGGACGACAGCCGCGAGCTGTACTCGGCGCTTGAGGCGGCCACGAAGTTTTTCCAGAGCAACCTGCAGGGCAGCGACAAGGCCCGCAGCTACCTGGATGGCCGCGGCGTGGATGAAGAGAACCGCGCGCGCTTCCAGATCGGCTACGCGCCGGATGGTTACAGCGGCCTGCGCGATGCGCTGGGCAAGGACGAGCGGCGGATGAAGCTGCTCGACCGCGCCGGCCTGTTCTCCAAGAACGATCGCGGTCACGTCTACGACAAGTTCCGCGACCGGGTGATGTTCCCGATCTTCGACCGCCGCGGCCGGGTGATCGCCTTCGGTGGCCGCGTGTTCGAGAAGGACGACGGCCCCAAGTACCTCAACTCGCCCGAGACCGCGCTGTTCCACAAGGGCCGCGAACTGTACGGCCTGTGGCAGGTGCGCCAAGCCAACCAGAAGATCGAGCGGCTGATCGTGGTCGAGGGCTACATGGACGTGGTCTCGCTGTTCCAGTTCGGGGTCACCCAGGCGGTGGCAACGCTGGGTACCGCAACCACGCCGGACCATGCCGAGCTGCTGTTCCGCAACGCACCGGATGTGTTCTTCTGCTTCGATGGCGACGCCGCCGGCCGCCGCGCCGGCTGGAAGGCGCTGGAGTCGGTGCTGCCACGCATGAAGGATGGCCGCCAGGCCTTCTTCCTGTTCCTGCCCGATGGCGAAGACCCGGACACCATCGTGCGCAAGGAAGGCGCCGAGGCCTTCAACGAACGCCTGAAGCAAGCCACCCCGCTGTCGCAGTTCTTCTTCGACGAGCTCACCCGCGAGATCAACCTGGGCACGCTCGATGGCAAGGCGCGCCTGGCCGAGCGCGCAAAGCCGATGCTGGCGCAGATTCCCGACGGCGCCTTCGGCGACCTGATGAAGCAGCAGCTGGCGCAGCTGACCGGCCTTGGCGGCAATGCCCAGGCAGCGCGCGCACCGATGCCGCAACGCCAGCCGCAGCGGACGATCCAACCCGTGGCCAAGCGCAGCCTGGTACGCGGCGCGATCGCCGTGCTGCTGCAGCAGCCGTCGCTGGCGCTGACGCTGGGCGGCAAGCACCACTTCCAGGGCCTGCGCCTGCCGGGCGTAGAGCTGCTGCTGGAGCTGCTGGACCTGGTCGAGCAACGTCCGGACATCAGCACCGGCGCACTGCTGGAGCACTTCGACGGGCGTGAGGAACAGGCGTCACTGCACACGCTGGCCGCGCAGACGATGCCCGGCGACGACGCGATGTGGACCCAGGAACTGCACGATGCCGTGGCCCAGCTGGAGAAACAGCTGCTGGTGCAACGTCTGGAGGAGTTGTTGGCAAAGCAGCGCCAACAGGGTCTGGACGATACTGACAAATACGAACTGCGCGAGCTGCTGAAGGCGCGGGCCGGACTGCGCCTGTAGCGGGCAGAACGTTTTCACGGAGAGGACCATGCTGCTGCGCCTGACCTGCCTGCTGTTGTTGTCGCTCTGCCTGCCGCTGACGGCCCTGGCCGAGGACGCGCCCCTCAACGAAGTCCGCCCCGGCCTGTATGCCGGCGGCCAGCCCAGCGCTGTACAGCTGCAGGCCTTGGCCACGCAGGGCGTGCGCACCGTGATCGACCTGCGCCAGCCCGACGAGGACCGGGGTTTTGACGAAACCCGCGTCGCCGAATCACTGGGCCTGCGCTACGTACGCATTCCGGTGGCCGGCGCCGACGGCCTGGATGCAGCCAACATCCGTGCCGTGCACCAGGCCCTGCAGCAGAGCCAGGGGCCGGTGCTGCTGCACTGTGCGTCCGGCAACCGCGCCGGTGCCGTGCTCGGCCTGGTCAATGCACGCTACGAACATGCCAGCCCGGAACAGGCCCTTCAGCTGGGCCAGCGTGCTGGCCTGAAGTCGCTGGAAGCCGCCACCCGCCAGCGCCTGGCCACGCCGGTCACCTCGCCATGAACCCTCCGCACCAAGGACTCTGCCCACCATGACCCGCTGGTGGTCGCGCCTGCGACCGGACAACTTCACCCTCGCCCTGCTGTGCACCGTGGGCCTGGCCTCGCTGCTGCCGATGAAGGGCGCCGCCGCCATCGTCCTCGATGACGTCACCACCGTCGCCATCGCCGCGCTGTTCTTCCTGCATGGCGCGCGCCTGCCGCGCGAGTCGATCATCGGCGGCATGCTGCACTGGCGGCTGCACCTGACCATCCTGGCCTGCACCTTCATCCTGTTCCCGCTGCTGGGGCTGATGTTCAAGCCACTGTCGGGCTGGCTGCTGACGCCGGAGCTGTACCTGGGCGTGCTGTTCCTGTGCACCCTGCCCTCCACCGTGCAGTCGTCCATCGCGTTCACCTCGATGGCACGCGGCAACGTACCCGCTGCGGTGTGCAGCGCCTCGCTGTCGAGCATCCTCGGCGTGTTCCTGACCCCGCTGCTGCTGACCGCACTGGCCGGTACCTCCGGCGGCGTGCACGACCCGCTGCATGCGATCGGCGGCATCATGCTGCAGCTGCTGGTGCCGTTCGTGGCCGGCCACCTGCTGCGGCCGTGGATCGCCGGCTGGGTGGAGAAGCAGCGCGCGCTGCTGCGCTACACCGACCAGGCCACCATTCTGCTGGTTGTGTACTCGGCCTTCGGCGAAGCCGTCACCGAGGGCCTGTGGAGCAAAACGCCGCTGCTCTCGCTGCTGGCCGTGGCGGTCGTGGCCGCCGTGCTGCTGGGCATCGCGATGCCGCTGATCACCTTCATCGCGCGTCGCCTGCGCTTCAACCGCGAGGACGAGATCGCCATCGTGTTCTGCGGTTCGAAGAAGAGCCTGGCCACCGGCGTGCCGATCGCCAAGGTGTTGTTTGCGGGTGGCAGCCTCGGCGCGATCGTGCTGCCGGTGATGATCTATCACCAGATCCAGCTGATCGTCTGCGGCGTGATCGCGCAGCGTTACGCGCGGCGCAAGCCCTGACCATCGGGGAAATCATCCACGCATGGCGTGGATCTACTGTGGTGCCGGGCCGATGCATCATCCGATGCCCGGGTAGATCCACGCCATGCGTGGATGCCTCAGCCCGTCACAACCAGGGCAGGATCCAGTGGTCCACCAGCAGGAAGGCGAACAGCGCCATCAGGTAGACGATGGAGTAATAGAACATCTTCATCGAGAACAGTTCGTCCGGCGGATTGAGCATGCGCCAGGCGTACCAGAGGAACACCGCATTGAGCACGATCGCGCCGCCCAGGTAGAACGCACCGCTCATGCCCACCAGGTACGGCAGCAGACAGACCAGCGCCAGCACCACCGAATACACCATGATCTGCTTGCGGGTGTGCACCACGCCGTGGGTCACCGGCAGCATCGGAATTTCCGCCTTGGCGTAATCCTCGCGGCGGAAGATCGCCAGCGCCCAGAAGTGCGGCGGCGTCCAGATGAAGATGATCAGCACCAGCAGCGACGAGTACGCCCAGTCCGACGAACCCTGCATGCCGGTCACCGCAGCCCAGCCCAGCATCGGCGGCATCGCGCCGGCCAGGCCACCGATGACGATGTTCTGCGAGGTCGCGCGCTTGAGGTACACGGTGTAGATCACCGCGTAGCCGATCAGCGAGGCGAAGGTCAGCACGGCGGTGATCAGGTTCACCCACAGCACCAGGATGACCATCGACAGCACGATCAGCACGCCGGCGAACACCAGCACCTGCCACGGCTTGACCTTGCCCACCACCAGCGGACGCCACGATGTGCGCGCCATCTGCGCATCGATGTGCGCATCCAGCAGCTGGTTGATCGCCGCGGCGGCCGAAGCGGCCAGCCAGATACCGAGGAAGCCGAGCACGCCTGCGCGCACCTGCTCCCAGCTGGGCACGCCGGGGATGGCCAGGACCATGCCGACCAGGGCGGTGAAGACAATGAGGGCAACGACCTTGGGCTTGGTCAGGTCCCAGTACTGGCGGTAATTGGAAAACATGGAATCAGTCCGGGGCACGCAGGCGGGCCAGCAGGCTGACCAGCACGAACAACAGGGCAACGGCCACGCCGTTGTGGGCCACCGCCACTTCCAGCGGCAGCGCCAGCTTCACATTGAGGATGCCGAGGGTGACCTGCAGCACCAGCAGCGCGATCAGCGCGCTGGCCCAGCCACGCATGCTCGGCAAGCGGAACAGGCGCACGCCCAGCCACAGCAGGTAGACGGCCACCACCACCGCGAACAGGCGGTGTGCCATCTGGATGGCGATGCGCGAGGCGCCATCCAGCACGCCGCCTTCGTAATCCACGCCGATGCCACGCCACAGGGTGAAGCCTTCGACGAAGTTATGCTGCGGCCACCACTGGTTGGCGCAGCGCGGGAAGTTGTCCAGCGAGGCACTGCCACCGCCGCAGGCCAGCGCCGCGTAATTGGCGCTGACCCAGCCCCCCAGCGCGATCTGGCTGACCAGCACCGCTACGCCGATGCGCAGCAGCCACTTCAGCTTCGGCGCCTCGGCCAGGGTGATCGGCATGTGCGTCGCGCGCCAGGCCATCCACACCAGCAGGCCGAACATCAGCATGCCACCGAGCAGATGGCCCATCACTACGATGGGTTTGAGCAGCAGGGTCACCGTCCACATGCCCAGCAAGGCCTGGAAGATCACCACCGCCAGGGTCAGCAATGCAGCGCGCGCCAGGTCGATGTTGCTCCAGCGCAGCGCGGCGATCAGCAGGATCGCCTCACCGATCAACGCCAGCACGCTGGCCGTGCCATGCCAGCCCATCATGTACAGCGGTATGCCGGCGGCCACCAGCACGCAGGCGGTCACCACCGCCGTGCTTCCGAATCGCCGCTTGCGCGTGGCCAACAGGGCCAGGGTCAGGATCTCGATGCCCAGCGCGCCAGCCAGGAAGCGGTGCACCTGCTCACGCCAGGCCTTGTGGGTCTCCAGCGGGCGGATCTCCGCCGCCGGGTGGCCGATGGTCTCTTCCACGTGCTGCGGCCAGGTGGCCTGGCCATAGCAGGTCGGCCAGTCCGGGCAGCTCAGGCCGGCATCGGACAGGCGCACGAAGGCGCCGAACATGATCGTGCTCGCGGTCATGATCATGGCGAACCACGCCAGGCGGTGGAAATTGCGGTGCAGCGCCGGACGCGCGGAAAGGCTCATCAAACGGGACTCACTTCAGTTTCAGCAACGTGGCCATGTCCTTGCGCAGGCCACCGAGGTCGCTGCCCGGGGCATGACGCATGATCACGAAGCCGTTCGGATCGATCACGTAGACCGGCAGGCCAGCCGGATCGTCGACGCCGGGCAGGGCCGCGCGCAGTGCTGGCGACGGAGCCAGCGGCCGCAGCGCGGGCAGCGAGGCGATCGACGCCGGTGGCGTTCCCAGCCACAGGATTTCGACATTATCGGCGTTATGGCCGAACAGCTGCCACACCTTGCCCAGTCCCTGCGACAAAGTGACGCACTGCGCGTCGCAGGCACCGGCCGGCGCCACCAGCAGGCGCCAGGTACGGGCCTCGGGGTTCCAGGCGTAGGGCTGGCCGCTGGCCAGGGTCGGCGCCTGCTGGCGCAGGTCCACCGGCGGCTTCAGCAGCTGGCCGGCATTGCGGTGCCCGGTAGGTTGCCAGCCGGAGAAGCGCAGCACGGCGGCCAGTGCCATCGCCCCGAAGAACACGGCAAACAGCAGCACCAGGGTCCGGCGGCCGGAGCCGCGCGCCTGCGGGGACGTAGCAGTGTTCATGCGGGGCATTTTCTCATGGTTGGGTAAGGGATGCGGGTGTGGTGCCCCGGTAGTGCTCGCCGCTGGCCGGCATCCAAGAATCCGAGGGGATGCCGGCCAGCGGCCGGCACTACCGGGCCACGGCACGTCTCCTGCGCCACTCCAGCACCAGCGCGACCACCAGCACGGTCAGGGCCAGGCCGAACCACTGCACGGCGTAGCCCAGGTGACGCTGCGGCGGCAGCGTGTTCGGCAGCAGGTCCAGATCGCGTTCGTCGCCGAATGGCAGTGCCGGGTCCAGGCGCAGGACGCGTTCGGGTAACGCCTGCAGCCCCAGCGCGCGCGCCAGGCCTTCGGCGGGCAAACGGCTGGCCAGCCAACGCCCGGCCTCATCGGTAGCGGAGAACGCCGGGCCCAGTGCCAGTCCCGCCGACGGCGGCGGCGCCAATAACCCACGCACCGCCACCGGCGAAGGCGGCGCCGGCACATCCGGCAGCGTGCGATCCGGCGGCAGCGCGCGCCAGCCGAGGTCGACCAGCAGCACGCTGCCTCGGTCACTGCGGAACGGACGATAGATCTTCACCCCGGCGCGACCATGCCGGGTCTGGTTGTCCAGCAGCACCACGCCGGGCAGGAAGCGGCCGTGGTCGGCCACGCCATGCAACGCGCCGGGCGCCGCCAGAGCCTGCGCCAGTGGCAGCGCCTGTGCCACGGCTGGACCTTGTGCATCCAACATTGCCTGTTTGGCATGCATGCGCTGCAGCTGCCACAGCCCCAACGCGGTGAAAGCAGCCATTGCCAGCAGCGCCAACAGCCAGCCGATCAGGCGCGTGTGCTGGCGCATCATGACAAGTCCGCGCAAACGCGGTCAGATAGGCCCATCCACCCTGCCCTCGAGCCGCGCATGAGTGATTCGCTGAAGACCCTGCTGGTAATCGCGTTTCTGATCGTCATCGTCTGGAATCTGGGCGCCGGCCTGTATTACCTGCTGGTCGACCGCGGCCAGACCAAGCGCACGGTCAACGCACTGACACGCCGCATCGGGGTGTCGGTGGCCTTGATCGTACTGGTGATCGTGAGCATCTACATGGGCTGGATCAAACCGCACGGCATCGGCGGCTGAGGCCACCGATACGTGCGCGGTCAAAGCACGTAGACGAACATGAAGAGCATCAGCCACACCACGTCGACGAAGTGCCAGTACCACGCGGCGGCTTCGAAACCGAAATGGTTGTCGCGGGTGAAGTGCCCCTTGGCCGAACGCAGCCACATCACGATCAGCATGATCGTGCCCAGCAGCACGTGCGCGCCGTGGAAGCCGGTCAGCATGAAGAACGTTGAACCGTAGATGCCCGAACCGAGCGTCAGGTTCAGTTCCTTGTAGGCGTGGATGTACTCCTCCGCCTGCAGGGTCAGGAAGCCGAGGCCGAGCACCACGGTCAGGCCCAGCCAGATCAGCAGCTGGCGGCGGTTGCCCGCCTTCAGCGCGTGATGGGCGATGGTCAGGGTCACGCCGGAGGTCAGCAGGATCAGCGTGTTGATCAGTGGCAGGCCCCAGGCCGGGATGGTCTGGAACGCGCCACCGATCGCCGCCGGGCCATTGGTCGGCCATCCGGCGGAATAGCCCTGCCAGAGCAGCTCGTTGGTCATCACCCCGCGGCCTTCGCCGCTGAGCCACGACAGGCCCAGGTTGCGGGTGTAGAACAGCGCGCCGAAGAACGCACCGAAGAACATCACTTCGGAGAAGATGAACCAGATCATCCCCATCCGGAACGATCCATCGACCTGATGGTTGTAGTTGCCGGCCTGCGATTCGCGCACCACGTCGCTGAACCACCAGAACAGGGTCAGCACCAGCATCGCGATGCCGATGTAGAACGTCCAGCGTCCCCAGCTGGCATCGTTGAGCCAGCTGGCCACACCGACCATGGTCACCATCATCGCGATGGAACCCACGAACGGCCATTTGCTCTGGGCCGGGACGAAGTACACGTTGGCGTCGGTCGGTGTCTGGGCCATGTCGGTATCCGGGGTCAGGGTGCGGCGTGCGCGCCGTCCGAGGTGGCGGCCGGAGCCAGCCGATCGGACAGCGCGTCGTTGCGGTAGAAGGTGTAGGACAGGGTGATCGTCTTGATCTCCGGCGGCAGGTCCGGATCGACGATGAAGCGCACCGGCATGTCGCGCTTCTCGCCGGCCTGCAGCGTCTGCGCGGTGAAACAGAAGCACTCGGTCTTGCTGAAGAAGCCCGACGCACGCGCCGGCGCCACCGAAGGCACCGCGCTGCCGACCACTGCCTGCTGGCTGTCATTGCGGGCGAAGTACAGCGCTTCGTTGAGCTCGCCGGGCACCACGTCCATGGTCAGCTGTTCGGGATGGAACGACCATGGCAGCCGTGAGTTGACCCCGCCATCGAATTCCACGCGCACGGTGCGCTTGCCGGTCACGGCGCCGGTACTGGCCTCGCTGCCGGGACCGCGCTCCAGGCGCACGCCGAACACCTTTTCGCAGGCGATGCGGTACAGCGGCACCAGCGAGAACGTGAGCAGGAACACCGCCACCGCCACGCCGATCAGGCGCGGCAGCCCCGCACTGCGTGACGGTGTGGTGGCCGGCGCCTCGCTCATCGGCCGATCACCCCGCTGAGGATGAAACCGACGTAGACCAGCACGGCGATGGCGCCGACCCACATCGCCGTGCGCCTGGCGCGCTGGCGTTGCTGCTCGATGCTTCCACCCTGGTAGAGCCGACCGTTGGTCGGCTGCTTTTCGTCAGTCGAGCATGGCTCGACTCTACCGATCGGGAGCGGGCTTTCGTTATGCATGCCCCACCTCAATGCGTGATGTCGTCATGCGCCAGATCCCCCGGGCGGATGGTCGGCGGCGTGGTGAACGTATGCGCCGGTGCCGGCGACGGCAGCGTCCATTCCAGGCCGCGCGCACCTTCCCACGATCGGGCCTCGGCCTTCTCGCCGTTGCGCAGCGAGGACAGCAGGATCGCGGCCATCATGAACGGGGTGACGAACATGCCGAACGCGCCGATCGAGCTGATCAGGTTCCAGTCGGCGAAGGCCACGCTGTAATCGGGAATGCGGCGCGGCATGCCGGCCAGGCCGAGGAAGTGCTGCGGGAAGAACAGCAGGTTGACGAACACGATCGACCACCAGAAGTGCACCTTGGCCCACTTCTCGCTGTACATCCGCCCGGTCCACTTCGGCCACCAGTAGTACACCGCCGCGATCAGCGCGAACACCGCACCGGTCACCAGCACGTAGTGGAAGTGCGCGACCACGAAGTAGGTGTCGTGGTACTGGAAGTCAGCCGCCACGATGGCCAGCATCAGGCCGGAGAAGCCACCGATGGTGAACAGGATGACGAAGGCCACCGACCACAGCATCGGCGCCTCGAACGTCAGCGAGCCACGCCACATGGTGCTGACCCAGTTGAACACCTTCACCCCGGTCGGGATCGAGATCAGCATGGTGGCGAACATGAAGTAGATCTCGCCACCCAGCGGCATGCCCACGGTGAACATGTGGTGGGCCCAGACGATGAACGACAGGAACGCGATCGCGGCGGTGGCGTACACCATCGCCTGGTAGCCGAACAGCGGCTTGCGGCTGAAGGTCGGGATGATCTCGCTGACCACGCCGAAGGCGGGCAGGATCATGATGTAGACCTCGGGGTGCCCGAAGAACCAGAAGATGTGCTGGTACATCACCGGGTCACCGCCACCGGCGGCGTTGAAGAAGCTGGTACCGAAGAACTTGTCGGTCAGCAGCATGGTCACCGCACCGGCCAACACCGGCATCACCGCGATCAGCAGGAACGCGGTGATCAGCCAGGCCCAGCAGAAGATCGGCATCTTCAGCAGGTCGATGCCCGGCGCACGCATGTTCAGCACGGTGGCGATGATGTTGATCGCGCCCATGATCGAACTGATGCCGGCCACATGGATGGCGAACACGCTGAAGGCGACGTTGTAGCCGCCCTGCAGCGACAGCGGCGGGTACAACGTCCAGCCGCCGGCCGGTGCACCGCCAGGGAGGAACAGGGTCAGCAGCAGCAGGCTGAAAGCCACCGGCAACAGCCAGAACGACCAGTTGTTCATGCGCGGCAGCGCCATGTCCGGCGCGCCGATCTGCAGCGGAATCATCCAGTTGGCCAGTCCGACGAAGGCCGGCATCACGCCACCGAAGATCATCACCAGCGCATGCACGGTGGTCATCTGGTTGAAGAACTCGGGCTTGACGAACTGCAGGCCCGGCTGTGCCAGCTCGGCGCGGATCACCACGCTCATCGCCGCACCGATGATGAACATGATGAAGCTGAAACCCAGGTACAGCGTGCCGATGTCCTTGTGGTTGGTCGAGAAGAACCAACGCTCGAAGAAACTCTGCTGGTGATGGTGATCGTCGTGCCCAACTGCCGAGTGCGCCATTGCAAAACACCTCTCAGAATCGGTTGTCACCACGGCCGCGAACGGCCGCGGGCTTTACATCACGCTCCGCTGGCCGCGGTGGCAGGCGCGCTGCCGGCTTCAGCAGCGGCAGGCGCTGCAGGTGCCTCTCCCGTCGGTGCAGTCGGTGCAGTCGGTGCAATCGGTGCAGCCGGTTCGGCAGGTGCCGCCGGCGTTGCCGGCTCGGCGGGCGGCGCCGGCTTGCGCTGCGCCAGCCACTGCTTGAACTCTTCCTTGGACACCGCCTCGACCACGATCGGCATGAAGCCATGGTCCTTGCCGCACAGCTCGGCGCACTGGCCGCGGTAGACGCCGGGCTGCTCGATGCTGGTCCAGGCTTCATTGATGAAACCGGGGATGGCGTCCTGCTTCCAGCCCAGCGCCGGCACCCACCAGGCGTGGATCACGTCATCAGAGGTGATGACGAAACGCACCTTGGTATCGACCGGCAGCACCAGGCGGTTGTCGACATCCAGCAGGTAGTGCGGATGGCTCTCGCGGGTCGGCACGATGCCACTTTGCCGCACGCGGTCGGATTCGCGGTCCAGGCGGCTGGTGAAGGTGACGTTCTCGCCGAGATATTCGTACTTCCACATCCACTGGTAGCCGGTGACCTTCACCGTCATCTCGGCATCGCGGGTGTCGTACATCTTGATCAGGTTGGCCGTGGCCGGCCATGCCATCACGATCAGGATGATCACCGGGATCACCGTCCAGATGATCTCGGCCTTGGTGTTGTGGCTGAAGGTGGCGGCGACCGCACCCTTGGATTTGCGGAACTTGAAGATGGCGTAGGCCATCGCCCCGAACACGATGACGCCGATCACCGTGCAGATGATCAACGAGAGATTGTTCGATTCCCAGGCCAGGCGCGAGGTCTGGGTGACCCCCTTGCCCATGTTCAGCTGCCACGGCTTGGGATCGGCCGCCTGGGCCCAGGCCAACGCCGGCATCAGTCCCCCGGCCACCATGGCGGCGACCGCTGCAACGCACTTCGTGCCCCACCTGCTGCTTTGCTTCATTGCCTAGACCCTTAGCGTCGTCGGTTGCCGCCATCGCTGGCGGCGAGCAAGCTTTCAAGTGTCTCTGCGAGCGTCTGACGTTCGGCCGGCGCGAGGAAACTCCCCACCTCCACCTGCCGGCCGCTGGATGCCAGCCGGACCCTCTCGTCGTCGGTGAGCAGGCGCACCCAGTGGGGGTGGGCCCGGAACACCGGCGATCCACCGGGTACGGGAATGACCTCCACGTACGCCGGCACTACCCGGATCTCCTCCTGCCGTTCACCACTGCGCCACAAGGCACGCAGTGCCGCCGCCAGCACCAGGCTGTACAGCAGCGCGAACAGGGGGGCGAATGCATTGCCGGCCAACCACCCGAGGGCGGACACCAGCCACATCGCACCCGACAACACGGTGAACAACAGGACGAACTGCCGGGCATCGAGCGCCCGTGGGGGACGCAGCCGCAGCTGCGTACCTGACCCATCCGGAGCTGGAAGCACCTCGATCATGTCGCAACCGCGTTCCTGCCGCGGGAAACGTCTCGATGGTAGCCCCGCCCTCTCGCCGGTAGCAAGGGTGCATTCACACTTTTTACCATGCTGCAACACAGCATGAGGTCGGCGGCACGAATGACGAATTCAGCACAAATTCTGCCGAGCTTGCTGAACACGCTGAATCCACCGCAGCTAGGGGCTATCAGCGCTTCACGAAGGTGGCTGATGGGCACTTCCGCAACCCGCAAAAATGATTAAAATCGCCAAGTTTTCCACTGGCCGGACCGGCATGAACGCACCTTCCTCCTCCCCTGCCGCCCACGACGCTCCGCGTCCCGGCGCGCTGCTGTCGCCGGAACTGCCGGCGCCCCCCAACCCGTTCCGCCAGGCCATCACCGATGGCTGGTTGAAGGACGAGGCCAGCCACGTGCGCGAGCTGCTGGCGCAGGCCCGCCTGCCCGCCGAAGAGCAGGCCAAGGTGCAGGCGCTGGCCGCCGACCTGGTCGGCCGCGTGCGCGTGCGTGCCAAGGACCAGGGCGCGATCGAAGCCTTCATGCGCCAGTACGACCTGGGCAGCGAGGAAGGCGTGCTGCTGATGTGCGTGGCCGAGGCGCTGCTGCGCATTCCGGACCAGGACACCGCCGACAAGCTGATCCGCGACAAGCTGGCCGATGCCGACTGGGAAAAGCACCTGGGCGGCAGCGACTCGGTGCTGGTCAACGCCTCCACCTGGGGCCTGATGCTGACCGGCAAGCTGGTGCAGATGAACGACGCCACCCGTGCCGATGCGCCCAGCGCGTTCAAGCGCCTGGTCGGCCGCGTCGGTGAGCCGGTGGTGCGCCTGGCCGTGCGCCAGGCGATGAAGATCATGGGCCACCAGTTCGTCATGGGCCGCACCATCAGCGAAGCGCTGTCGCGCTCGCACAAGGGCGACAACGCGAACTACCGCTACTCCTTCGACATGCTGGGCGAAGGCGCGCTGACCATGAAGGACGCGCTGCGCTACCTGGAAGACTACCGTCGTGCGATCCACGCCATCGGCGGCGACCACAAGGCACGCGGCGGCCGTCCGGACGGCGACGTCAACAACGCGCCAGGCATCTCGATCAAACTGTCGGCGCTGTACCCGCGCTACGAGCACGCCAAGCGCGAGCGCGTGCTGAAGGACCTGGTGCCGGGCGTGCTGGAACTGGCACAACTGGCCAAGAGCTACGGCATCGGCTGCACCGTCGACGCCGAAGAGTCCGACCGCCTGGAACTGTCGCTGGACATCATCGAGCAGGTCTTCTCCGACGCCTCGCTGGCCGGCTGGGACGGCTTCGGCGTGGTCGTGCAGGCCTACCAGAAGCGCACGCCGTACACGATCGACCACCTGGCCGACATGGCCCGCCGCGCCGGTCGCCGCCTGCAGGTGCGCCTGGTCAAGGGCGCCTACTGGGACGCCGAGATCAAGCGCGCGCAGATCGAAGGCTACCCGGGCTACCCGGTGTTCACCCGCAAGCAGAACACCGATGTCTCCTACCTGGCCTGCGCCAAGCGCCTGTTCACGCATGCCGACGCGATCTACCCGATGTTCGCCACGCACAACGCGCACACCATCGCGGCCGTGCGCAGCATCGCCAATGGCGGCGTGTACGAGCACCAGAAGCTGCACGGCATGGGCGACGACCTGTACGCCGAAGTGGTGCCGGCCGACCGCTTGAACCTGCCCTGCCGCGTGTATGCGCCGGTCGGTTCGCATGAAGACCTGCTGCCGTACCTGGTGCGCCGCCTGCTGGAAAACGGCGCCAACTCCAGCTTCGTCAACCGCATCACCGACGAGCGCGTGCCGATCGCCGACCTGATCCGCGATCCGGTCGAGATGGTTGCTTCGTTCGAATCGATTCCGCATCCCAAGATCCCGCTGCCGGTTGACCTGCTGCGCAGCCAGAACCACGACAGGAAGAACTCCATGGGCGCCAACCTCGCCAACGACAACGAACTGCGCGCCCTGGCCGAGCAGATCAACGCTGCAGTGAAGCCGTGGCAGGCCGCCCCGCTGGTGCCGGGTGCGAACCCGGCCGGCGCCGCGCTGCCGGTGACCAATCCGGCCGACACCCGCGAAGTGGTCGGCCAGTGGCAGGCCGCCGATGCCGCCACCGTGCAGAAGGCCCTGGCCAATGCCGTGGCCGCGCAGCCGGCCTGGAACCGCACCCCGGCCGCCAGCCGCGCCGCCATCCTCGAGCACGCCGCCGACCAGCTGGAAGCGCGCATGCCGGAGTTCATGGCGCTGTGCGTGAAGGAAGCCGGCAAGAGCCTGCCCGACAGCATCGCCGAAGTGCGCGAAGCGGTGGACTTCCTGCGCTACTACGCCAAGCAGGCGCGCGAGCAGTTCAGCCACGCCGAGAAGCTGCCGAGCCCGACCGGTGAGTCCAACGAACTGCAGCTGCATGGTCGCGGCGTGTTCGTCTGCATCAGCCCGTGGAACTTCCCGCTGGCGATCTTCCTGGGCCAGGTCGCCGCTGCCCTGGCCGCCGGCAACAGCGTCATCGCCAAGCCGGCCGAGCAGACCAACCTGATTGGCTACTACGCGGTGAAGCTGCTGCACGACGCCGGCGTGCCGGCCGAGGTGGTGCAGTTCCTGCCGGGCGACGGTGCCACCGTCGGTGCCGCGCTCACTGCCGACCCGCGCGTGGCCGGCGTGGCCTTCACCGGCTCCACCGACACCGCCCGTGCGATCAACCGCGCGATGGCCGCGCGTGACGCCGCCATCGGCGTGCTGATTGCCGAGACCGGTGGCCAGAATGCCTTCATCGCCGACTCCTCGGCACTGCCGGAACAGCTGGTCAAGGACGCGATCGGTTCGGCCTTCACGTCCGCCGGCCAGCGTTGCTCGGCCGCGCGCGTGCTGTTCGTGCAGGACGACATCGCCGACAAGGTGATGACCATGCTGGCCGGTGCGATGAAGGAACTGAAGGTCGGCAACCCCGGCCTGCTGTCCACCGACGTCGGCCCGGTGATCGACGCCGACGCGCTGAAGATCCTGCAGGACCACGCCGAACGCATGGACCGCGAAGCGCGCCTGATTGCTGCCGCCGAGCTGTCTGCCGAAGCGGCCAATGGCACCTTCTTCGCACCGCGTGCGTACGAACTGAAGGATCTGGGCCAGCTGCACAAGGAAATCTTCGGGCCGGTCCTGCACGTGATCCGTTGGAAGGGCGACCAGCTCGACGCGGTGATCGACCAGATCAACGCCACCGGCTACGGCCTGACCCTGGGCGTGCATTCGCGCATTGACGAGACCGTCGACCGCATCAGCAACGGCGTCCACGTCGGCAACGTCTACGTTAACCGCAACCAGATCGGTGCGGTGGTCGGCGTGCAGCCGTTCGGCGGCCAGGGCCTGTCCGGCACCGGCCCGAAGGCCGGCGGCCCGCACTACCTGCTGCGCTTTGCCACCGAAAAGACGGTGACGGTGAACACCACCGCTGCCGGCGGCAACGCCTCGCTGCTGACCCTGGGCGACTGATCGCCCGATAGTTGAAGTGAACGAAAAACCCCGCGAAAGCGGGGTTTTTTGTGCCTTTTTTCCTGTGGCGCCGAGCGTGGGCTCGGCGCTACACCCGCATCAGGCCGCGCCAATGACGCAACGCCACCAGCGCGTTGATCCAGAAGCCCACGTACAGGATCGAGGTCAGGTGCAGGCCACGGCTGTAGTACAGCGGCACTGCCACGGTGTTCACCAACAGCCACACCCACCACGATTCCAGCTTGCGCCGCATCATCAGGATCTGCGCGATCACGCTCAGCACCAGTACCGCCGAATCGATGTACGGCGCATAGGCATTGGTCAGGCGGGTCAGCATCCAGCCGTAGCCGAACGTGGCCACCACCGCCAGCGGCGCCAGCCAGGCCCATGCACGCGGTCGCAATGAGGTGATCGGCAGCGGCGCACCGTGATCGCCGCGCAGCCACTGCCACCAGCCCAGCACGCTGATGGCAATGAAGAAGAACTGCAGCACCATGTCCGCGTACAGATGCGAGCGCTCGAACACAGCGGCGAACAATGCGCAGCCGACGATGCCCAGCCACCAGGTGTGCACGTTGTTGCGTCCGGCCAGCAGGATCGAGCCGGCGACGGCGATGTTGGCAGCCAGCTCCAGCTGGAAGTTCGGATCGGACAGGTTCATGGCGCTATTGTCGTGGATCCACGCCGTGGATGGCTGCGATCTTCGGTAGATCCACGCCACGCGTGGATGGCCCGTGGCCACAGAAAAAGAAAGCCCCGCTTGCGCGGGGCCTTCCGTGTGCTGCGTCAGGCCGAGGCCCGAATCAGAACTTGTACTGGAACGAAGCCGCCAACACGTCGCCACGGACCTTGTACTTGCCCGACAGCGAGTTGCCCTGGTTGGCAGTGGTCGCACGCACGTTCACGTTCGGATCGCTGGTGAACAGGTGGGTGTAGCCAAAGTTGTACTCGGTGTTTGCCGACGGGGTCCAGCCCACGCCCAGCGACAGCCACTTGCGGCTGGTATCCGGCACGCGCACGTCGCGGTGGGCGTCGGTGGTCGGGGTCTGGTCCAGCGCAACACCACCGCGCAGGGTGACGGTGTCGCTCAGCTTGTAGTCGGCGCCCAGCGACACGAAGGTGGTGTCACGGTAGCCGAACTCCAGGACCGAGTCCGCCTGCGGCGACGCGTAGTCGACGGTGACGCTGTCAAAGGCGGTCGACCAGGCGGTACGGGTCACGTCGCCCATCACGGTCCAGCGGTCGTTGACCTTGTGGGTCACGCTCAGGGTGGCCGAGGCCGGCATGGTCACCGTGGCCTTGCCGCTGGTGTCCATGAACCAACCGCGGGTACGCGGCGAGTTGGTCAGCAGCGAACGTGCGCGGTCGGCGCCGCTGAAGGTCGCATCACCACCGGTGATCTTGTGCTCGACCTTCGAACGGTAGCTCAGGCCGATGTGGGTGTTCTCGTCGATCGAGAACAGGCCACCGACGGTCCAGCCCACGGCATTGTTGTCACCCTCGATCTTCAGGGTGCCATCCGCGCTGCCCGGGGCGAAGCCCGGAGCGCCGGCGCCGGCCAGGATGCTGCCGTAGTCGACGGCGTTGCTCAGCTCGATGGTCAGGTGCTCGACGAACACCGACGCGCCGAACGACACGTACGGGTTGACGTCATACGACGCGGCGAAGCCAAGGTCGATGGCCTTCAGATCGGTCTTCAGGCCGCTGTAACGACCCACCCAACCGTTGTCGTATTCGGTCTTGAAGCCGAACGGTGCGGTCAGCGACACACCGAAGTGGGCCTTCTCGCCGATCGGCATGTGGAAGTACGCAGCCGGGACCGGAGCGATCATGCCGGCGTCGCCGCCGTCACCACCGGTCTGCGGGCGGCCTGCCGCATTGCGGCCCTGGCCCTTGAACTCGGCCTTGAAGCTGATGGCGCTCAGGTCGCCCTGGACCATCGTGCCTTCCAGCTGGCGCATGCCGGCCGGGTTGACGGCGATGATGGAGGCGTCGCCTTCGGCGCTGCCGGAACCGGCGAACGCGCGGCCGAGGCCCTTGGCGCTGTTTTCCTTCAGCTGGAAGGCAGCAGCGTTGGCGTCGGCGGCGGCCAGCGCACCGGCAACGCCGACGGCCAGCAGGGTCAGACGGGCAATGGTGGAAGCGGTTTGCATCGTAGTTCTCTCTCCGGTAAGCGGTGATGGTGCTCTGAGTGCGCCTGCGCCCGGCAGGCCTTGGGGCCCTTCGGAGCGCGCCGGATTCCCCTCCCGACATACGACGCCGTATGCGAGTATTACCCAGAGCTGTTAATGAAACAATAACAGCGCAGGCGCTTTTTTCGTCCCAGAAGCTGAACAGGACAATCCCCGCCGTAAGCGCCCGCACGCTAGGCTATTGCCCATGTTCGTCTCCCTCCCGTCGCGCAAGAAGGCGGCCCTGCGCTGGGCCACGCCCGTGCTGTTTGCGGCACTGTGGCTGGCGTTCCTGTGGTCGATCTCGCGTCCGGACGACGCCCGGGGCAGCCTCTGGCTGGACTGGGGCGCCCTGTCCACCGGCCTGACCCACCCGCTGGACTGGTGGGCGACCCTGCAGGACGGCAGCGTGCTGCGGCTGTTCACGGCCCTGTTCCTGCACGCGGACTGGTCACACCTGCTGGGCAACCTGGTGTTCCTGCTGATCTTCGGCCTGCCTGCTGAGCGGGTGCTGGGCCCGTGGCGGCTGCTGCTGCTGTTCCTGGTCGGAGGCGCGGTGTCCAACCTGGTGGCGATCTACACCATGGGCAGCCCGGACCAGATCATCATCGGCGCCAGCGGCGCGGTGTCCGCACTGATCGGCGCCTATCTGGCCCTGTTCCCGGGCGCACGGCTGGGCGTGGTGATCCCGCTCGGCCTGTTCCTGGAATTCGTGCGCGCCCCGGCCTACCTGCTGATCGGCGTCTGGGCCGCCCTGCAGGTGGTGTTCGCCCATATCGGCCCAAGCTTCGGCATGGTCGCCTGGTGGGCGCACATCGGCGGCTTCGTGTTCGGCGTGGTGTACGGGGTCTACGTGCGGGCGGCCATCGCCCGCCGCCTGCGCAAGCGCCACGGCTTCTGACCCCTGGTAGTGCCGGCCGCTGGCCGGCTCCACGCGCACCCGCTCGTTCTTGGATCAGTCGAGCACGGCTCGACTCTACAGAATCAGGGCTTGGCCGGGACGGGGGCGGGCTTCGCTTCCGGCTTCGCTTCCGGCTTCGCTTCCGGCTTCGGTTCTACCTTCGCTTCCGGCTTCGCCGCAGCGGCCTTCGCAGCCTTGGCCGCATCCGCTTTTGCCGCTTCGGCCTTCAAGCGTGCAGCCACCGAACCCGGGTTCTTCAGCTCAGCCAGCGCGTCGTTGATCGGGCCATCGCCCGGCAGTACCGCACCGGCGTGATAGCCCTCGGTGCCCTCGTCGTCACCGCGCAGATGACCCGGCAGGGTCGCTTCGCTGTAATCGCTCAGGCTGGCCGGCAGTGCATCCTCGGCCGGCGTAGCGGCCGGCTTCAGTTCGACCTCCGGCACGATGCCCGTGGCCTGGATCGACTTGCCGCTGGGCGTGTAATAACGCGCGGTGGTCAGCTTCACCGAGTCACCATTGTCCAGCGGCAGCACGGTCTGCACCGAGCCCTTGCCGAAGGTGCGGCTGCCAACCACGCGGGCGCGCTTGTTGTCGCGCAGTGCGCCGGCCAGCACTTCCGAGGCACTGGCCGAACCGGCGTCGACCAGCACCACCACCGGTGCGCCCTTCAGCAGGTCGCCCGGCGTTGCATCGAAACGTGCATCGCTGATGCTGATGCGGCCGCGGGTACTGACGATGTTGCCCTTGTCGAGCAGGTCGTCGGCCACCTGCACGGCAGCGGTCAGCAGGCCACCCGGGTTGCTGCGCAGATCCAGCACCAGGCCCTTGAGCTGGCCACCGGACTGCTTCTGCAACTGCTGCACGTGCTTCTGGAAGTCCGAACCGGTGTCGGCCTGGAAGGTGCTCAGGCGGATGTAGCCATAGCCCGGTTCCAGCAGGCGGCTGCGCACGCTGGTCACGCGGATGGTCTGGCGGGTGAGGCTGACATCGAACGGCTTGGGCTTGCCTTCGCGCACGATGGTCAGCACCACCTTGCTGCCGGCCGGGCCGCGCAGCGGTTCGCTGGCATCGATCGCGCTGATCGGCTTGCCGTCGATGGCGATGATCAGGTCACCGGCGAGGATGCCGGCCTTGGCCGCCGGCGTGTCGTCGATCGGCGAGATCACCTTCATGCTGGCGTTGTCTGGCTGCTGCTGCAGCTCAACGCCGATGCCTTCGTAGGCGCCGCTGGCCTGTTCGTCGAAGGCCTGCGCGTCTTCCTTGTTGAAGTAGGTGCTGTGCGGGTCGAGGTCGAGCAGCAGGCCACGCACCGCTGCCTGCATCAGCTTCTTGTCATCGACCGGATCGACGTAGGCGGCCCGCACTGCGTTGTAGACGGCCACGAAGCGGCGGATGTCCTCCAGCGGCACCTTCGAGGTCACCGCCTCCTCGCTGCTCGCTGCCTGCCCGCCGGTTTCCTGGCTCGGGGCGGGCGCGGTCTGCTGCGCCCAGGACAGCGCTGGCAACAGGGCCAGCAAGAGGGTGGCGGTACGGGCTGCGCGCATGGATCACTCCTGTCGACGGTGGCATGGTGCCCAAGGCACATGCACCGATTATGCGCGAAGCACAGCTAAATTCCCGTTGAATCCGGCCCGCACGTGGCGAGCCGGGATTCAGCGCCGCTGCAGCCAGCTGTCCGGATTCACCGGTTGCCCGCCACGACGCAGCTCGAAGTACAGCGCGGTGACCCCTTGGCCCCCAGAGTTGCCGACCTTGGCCACTGCATCGCCACGGCTGACCCGTGCACCGGCGTCCTTGAGCAGGGTGTCGTTGTGGGCGTACAGGCTCATGTAGCCATTGCCGTGGTCAACGATCAGGATCATGCCGTAGCCGGTCATCCAGTCGGAGAACACCACGGTGCCGTCGGCCACGGCGGTGACGGTGCTGCCGGCCGGTGCGCCGATCAGCACGCCGCTACTGGTACGCCCGTCAGGCAGCTTGCCGCCGTAGCGGGCCAGCAGGTTGCCGGACAACGGCCAACCCAGGCCCCCCACCTTCGGCGCCGGTGCGGAAGCCACCGCCGGCGGAACCTTGGTGGGCGGTGGCGGCCGTCCCTGTGCCGCGGCCTGGCGTGCGGCACGTTCGGCAGCGGCCTTCTCCGCTGCCGCACGGCGCGCAGCCGCGCGACGCTCGGCCTCGGCACGGGCGGCGGCCGCACGCAGATTGGCCAGCAGTGTTTCCAGCGCCTTGGCGTCCTGGCCCAGCGCCTGTTCCTTCTCGCGCTGGTCCTTGAAGCGCTCGTCCAGCGAGGCCACGGTCTTTGCACGATCGCGGCGGTCGGCTTCCAGCGCCGCTGCCTGCTGCTTCTGGTCCTGCTGCGCCCCCTGCAGCTTCTGCTTGCGCTCGGCGATCTGCGCCTGCAGCGCTTCCAGTTCCTTCAGGTCAGCCGTCAGCGTGGTGATGCGCTGTGCCCGCTCGCGCTGCAGGTAGCGGTGGTAGGCCAGGGCGCGGTTGGCATCGGCCACCGTGTCCTGCGACAGCAGCAGCTTCAGGGGGGCGTGGTTGCCCAGCTGGTAGGCCGCACGCAGCAGGCCGGCCAGCTCGCGATGCTGCTGGGCGAGATTGGCCTGCAGCGTGCTGCGGCGTTGTTCGGCCTCGGCCAGGGCCCTTCCCTGCTCGCGCAGCGCGGTCTCGGTCTGCGCAAGCGCACGGCCGGTGCGGGCCACCTTCTCATCTGCCTCGCGCAGCTGCTGCGAGGCCTGGCCACGCTGGCCTTCGATCTGCCGGCGCTCCTGCGCCACGCCCTTTAGTTCACTACGCAGTTTCTGCAGCTTGCGCTCGGTCTCGCGCGTGGTCTGCGCGGCACCCGGCAGCGGCAACGCCAGTGCCAAGGCCAGCCCCAACAGCAGGCAGCGCCCGCCGCGAGCAGCGGCGATGTGATGTCGGCGTGATGGGAAGGCGTTGTTGCGCAAGGGCTTTCCAGTGACTTCAGGCAGTTGCAGGGGGTACCGGGGAATGGTGACATCTCCGCACGCGGCCTGCCAGCCGCACATCCATCGAGGTCCCCATGAAAGCTCTCTCCATTCCGCTGCTGTTGGGCGTACTGCTGGTCACCGGGCCAGTGGCAGCGCAGGAAAACATCAGCAAGGTCAACGGCAGCATCAGCGCCGAACCCGGCCAGCGCTACGGCAAGCTGGACACCGTCAACGGCGGCATCCGCGTCGGCGAAGGCGTCGAGACCGGCAGCATCGACACCGTCAACGGCGGGGTCAAGGTCGCCGATCGCGCGCGCTCCGGCAAGATCGAAACGGTCAACGGCGGCGTACGCCTGGGCCGCGAAGTGATCGCACACGGCAGCGTCAGCACCGTCAACGGCAGCATCTTCAGCGATCGCGGCAGCCAGATCGAAGGCGGCGTTGAAACCGTGAACGGTGGCATCGGGCTGGTCGAAAGCCGCGTCGGCAACGACGTGGAAACCGTCAACGGTGACATCACCGTGGGCATCGGTTCGCAGGTCAAGGGCGGTGTGCACGTGCGCAAGCCAAACTTCAGCGTCTCGCTGACCGCCAGCCGCAAGCCACGCGTGATCATCGGTCCGAATGCCGTGGTGGACGGCCCGTTGCAGTTCGAACGCGAGGTGGTGCTGTACGTGCACCGCACGGCCCGCATCGGCCCGGTCACCGGCGCCGAGCCGATCCCGTTCGACACCGAAACCGCTCCGGCGGACTGAGCACACCGCGCCCATCGGTTCGGTGATACTCGCTGTTACCGGTCGTACACGTGGTGCGGCCGCCCTTTGTTTTCCAGGAATCGACGATGCCCCGCAAACTCCTCCTGTGCCTGGCCGCTGCGGCCGCGCTCAGTGCCTGCAAAGGCGAAGACACGCCGGCGCCCGCGCCGGCCACCGACACCGCCGCTGCCAAGCCGGCGGCCCATGCGTTCTCGCCGGAGATCAACGCCGGCGACTTCGCCGAGATGGTCAAGACGCTGGCTTCGGATGAATTCGAAGGCCGCGCCCCGGGCAGCAAGGGCGAGGAACTGACGGTCAACTACATCCGCGACCAGATGCAGCGCATCGGCCTGCAGCCCGGCAACGGCGACAGCTGGTTCCAGGATGTGCCGATGACCGAGACCACGGCCGACGAATCGACCGTGCTGAAGATCACCCAGGGCGGCAAGACCACCGAACTGAAGTTCGGCACCGACATGGTGGTCGGTACCCGTACCGGCCAGGCCGAGGTGAAGGTCGATGCCAGCGACCTGGTGTTCGTCGGCTATGGTGTCGATGCGCCGGAGCAGAAGTGGAACGACTACGCCGGCCAGGACTGGAAGGGCAAAACGGTTGTCATGTTCGTCAACGACCCGGGCTTCCATGTCGATGACGCGAAGCTGTTCGACGGCAAGCGCATGACCTATTACGGCCGCTGGACCTACAAGTTCGAGGAGGCTGCGCGCAAGGGCGCCGCCGCCGCCCTGATCGTGCACGACACCGCCGGCGCTTCCTATGGCTGGGATGTGGTGAAGAACTCCTGGGCAGGCCCGCAGTACGACCTGCCGGCCAAGGATGACCCGGAAGCCCGCATTCCGGTGCAGGGCTGGCTGAGTGCCGACGCTGCCAAGGCGCTGTTCGCCGGTGCCGGCCTGGACCTGGCGCAGGCCTACAAGGACGCCAGCAAGCGCGGCTTCAAGCCGGTGCCGCTGAAGGCCACCGCTGCAGTCGATCTGAAGAGCCAGATCGCGCAGAAGCAATCGCGCAACGTGGTGGGCGTACTGCCCGGCAGCAAGCGTGCCGACGAGGCCGTGCTGTACATGGCGCACTGGGATCACCTGGGCAAGCACGAGGGCGAGACCGGCGACAACATCTACAACGGCGCGGTCGACAACGCGACCGGCGTGGCCGGCATCCTCGAGGTGGCTGAAGCAATGGCCCACCAGGAGCCGAAGCCGGAACGTTCGGTGGTGTTCCTGGCGGTGACCCTGGAAGAATCCGGCCTGCTGGGTTCGAAGTACTACGTTGCCCATCCGACCTTCCCGCTGGACAAGATCGCCGGCGTGATCAACATCGACGCGATGTCGGTGGCCGGCCGTGCCAAGGACGTTACCGTCACCGGCTTCGGCAGCTCGGAGCTGGAAGACATCCTCAAGCCGCTGGCCGCGGCCCAGGACCGTACCCTGCACGGTGAGACCTCGGTGCAGAGCGGCTTCTACTTCCGTTCCGACCACTTCAACTTCGCCAAGGCCGGCGTGCCGGCCCTGTACGCCGATGGCGGCGAGGACCTGCGCGAGGGTGGCGTGGACGCCGGCCGCAAGGCCGCAGCGGACTACGGCGCCAACCGCTACCACGGCCCGAAGGATGAGTTCGATGCGGCCACCTGGAAGCTGGACGGCACCGTGGAAGACCTGCAGCTGATGTACGGCGTCGGCAAGGAACTGGCCGGTGGCGATCGTTGGCCGAACTGGTACGAAGGCAACCCGTTCAAGGCTGCCCGCGACGTGATGATGAAGGACAAGGCCCCGGCTGCGGCGAAGTAGCGTCGAGCCTGCTCGACTGAGTACTGAAGCAAGCCAAGGCGGCGCCCGCAAGGGCGCCGCTTTTTTGTGTGTGATCGCGCCCTGCAGTTGTAGATGCCAACCTTGGTTGGCGCCGTGGTTCCGTGCAGAGAGCATCCACGCATGGCGTGGATCTACTTGCAGTGCCGGCCGCTGGCCGGCAAACGATCGCTGTGTGGGCCAGCTGTTGGTAGCTGCCAACCTTGGTTGGCGCCGTGGTTCCTCACGGAGGGCATCCACGCATG
>NZ_JAWJTG010000047.1:0-38881 GCF_032911605.1 Stenotrophomonas mexicanensis | reverse complement strand
AAGCACTGAGGTTTCTCGCGCTGCATCCACGAGAACGCCGGCCCTGTGCCGGCGTCGTCGTATCCGGATGCCGCACATACGCGCGCGCTTCACGCAGGCGGTGGGATAACGGCGCATGCTGCCCCCGGAGATCGACGATGTCCGCCACGCCGCAGTCTGCTCCTGCCCCTGTTCGCGCCTCCCGGCATCCCCTTGTCACCGTGCTGTCGCTGCTGCTGGTCGTGCTCGGCCTGGTCATCGGCGGGCTCGGTGCGTGGCTGCTCAGCCTTGGCGGCTCGGCGTACTACGCCATCGCCGGGCTCGGCCTGCTGGCCAGCGGCATCCTGTTGTTCGGCAACCGCCGCAGCGGTGCATTGCTGTACGCGCTGGTGTTCATCGGCACGCTGCTGTGGACCTGGTGGGAGTCAGGCAGCGACTACTGGCGCTGGGTGCCACGGCTGGGCCTGGTGACCGCACTCGGCATCGTGCTGGCCTTGCTGGCGCCCACCTTGCACGAGCCGGTCTCCAAACGCCTGTCGCGCAGCGTGGCGGGTGTGCTGATGCTGGTGTTCGTAGCCGCCTTCGGCCTGGCCTTTGCGCCGCATGGTGAAGTGGATGGGCATCAGCCGTTCCCGGAAGGCGCGGTCAGCGCCGGACTGGAACCTACGCGTGATACCACGGGCCTGCAGCCGGCTGACCAGCCCGCCGAGGGCGACTGGCCGGCGTGGGGCCGCAGTAACGCCGCCACCCGATATTCGCCGCTGCAGCAGATCACCCCGGCCAATGTGGCTACGTTGCAGCCAGCCTGGCAGTTCCGTACCGGCGATATGCCCAAGAATCGCTGGGGCGCAGAAACCACGCCGCTGAAGATCGGCGATCGCCTTTACCTGTGCACCGCGCGCAACCGCCTGATCGCACTCGATGCTGCCAGCGGCAAGGAACTGTGGCGCTTCGACCCCAAGGTGAAGGACGCTTCGATCCCGTACACCGCCGCCTGCCGTGGGGTGAGCTACTACGAGCAGCCCCGCACGCCGGTCCTTGCCGATGCCACGCTGGCCGATGCCGCGGCCGATCTGGCGTTGCCGGAACCGCCGCCCAGCGTCACCCGCAGTGCTGCGCCGGGCACCCGTCCGGCCTGCTGGGCGCGCATTATCGAAGGCACGCTGGACGGCCGCATCATCGCGGTGGATGCGGACAGCGGCCGTCCCTGCGCCAACTTCGGCAACAACGGCCAGGTCGACATCACCCTGGGCATGGGCGAGGTGCCACCGGGTTACGTGTCGATCACCTCGCCACCGGCCATCGTGCGTGGCGTGATCGTGACCGGTCACCAGGTGCTGGACGGGCAGCGCCGCGATGCGCCGTCGGGTGTGATCCAGGCCTACGATGCCATCACCGGCAAGCTGCGCTGGGCGTGGGACATGGACCAGCCCGAGCGCAGCGGTCTGCCGCCGCGCGAGCAGACCTATACGCGCGGCACGCCCAACATGTGGACCACCGCCACCGGTGATGAGGCGCTGGGCCTGGTCTACCTGCCGCTGGGCAATTCCGCGGGTGACTACTGGAGCGGCTCACGCACGGAAACCCAGAACCGCTATGCGACGTCACTGGTGGCGATCGACGTGGCCACCGGCAAGCCGGTCTGGCATTTCCAGGCGGTGCGCAAGGATGTGTGGGACTACGACCTGGGTTCGCAGGCCAGCCTGATCGACTACCCGACGGCGGCCGGCAAAGTGCCGGCGATCCTGCTGCCGACCAAACAGGGCGACATGTACATCCTCGACCGCCGCAACGGCCAGCTTTTGACCGCGGCCGAAGAGCGTAAGGTGCCGGTGGGCGGCGTCGAACCCGAGCAGCGCTCGCCCACGCAACTGTTCTCGCTGTATCACACGTTGCGCCGCGAGCATGAGCTGACCGAACGTGACATGTGGGGCATCACCCCGATCGACCAGCTGGTCTGCCGCATCCAGTTCCGCAAGGCCTACTACGAAGGGTTCTACACGCCGCCGAGCAGCGAGCGCCATTCCATCGAGTACCCCGGCTACAACGGCGGCTCGGACTGGGGCAGTGTGTCAATCGATACGCGCCGCGGCGTGATCGTGGCCAACTACAACGACATGCCGAACTACAACCGGCTGGTGCCACGCGCGGAGGCCGACCGGTTGGGCTGGCTGCCGCGCGAAAAGATCCGGTTCGACAAGGGCGGAGCAGAAGGCGCGGGTGACCCGCAGGTGGGCACGCCCTACGCCATCCAGGTCAATGCCGGTTGGCGCCTGCCGTTCACCGGTTTGCTGTGCAAGCAGCCGCCCTATGGCGGCATCCGTGCCATCGACCTGCGCACCGGCAAGCTGCTGTGGGACCGTCCATTCGGCAGTGCGCGCGGCAACGGACCCTTCGGCATCCGCTCCGGCCTGCCGATCGAGATCGGCACACCGAACAATGGCGGTTCGGTGGTGACCGGCAGCGGCCTGATCTTCATCGCCGCCGCCACCGATGACCTGCTGCGCGCCATCGACCTGAAGACCGGCAAGGAGTTGTGGCATGCCACGCTGCCCGCGGGAGGTCAGGCCAACCCGATGGTGTACGAGCAGGGCGGGCGCCAGTACGTGGTGATCATGGCCGGCGGCCACCATTTCATGGAAACCCCGAACGGCGATTACGTGATGGCGTTTACGTTGCCCAGGTAACCGCAACGGGGGCGGTGGGCCGCCCCCGTTGCATGACGCTGGATCACACCGTCACCACCACCTTGCCGATCTGCTCGTTGGATTCCAGGTAACGGTGTGCCTCCTGGATCTGCGCGAACGGGAACACCCTGGCGATCTTCGGTGCCAGCGTGCCCTTGTCCAGGCCATCCACAATGAATGCCTTCGCGCGGGCCAGCGCGGCATCGTCGAAAACGATCTCCGAGTACAGGTAGCCTTTCAACGTCAGCGACTTGCCCAGCACGTTGAGCAACGGGAACGGCGTGGGTTCGCTGCTCAGCGCGCCGTATTCCAGCAGGATGCCGCCACGCGCCATCGCTTCGGTCAGCGGCACGAACTGCGGGCCACCGATCGGATCGAACACCACGCGGGCACCTGCGCCGCCGGTGATGCGCGCCACTTCGGCCACCAGATCCTGCTCCTGGGTGGCGATGACGTGGGCGGCGCCTGCATCGAGCAGGGCCTGGCGCTTGCCCGGGCCACGGGTCACAGCGATCGGCGTGGCGCCGACTGCATTGGCGATCTGGATGGCGGCGAGGCCGACGCTGCTGCTGGCGGCGGTGATGATGACGAAATCGCCGGCGGCCAGGCGTGCCTGTTCCAACAGCGCGCCCCAGGCGGTGACGTACTGCATCCACACCGCGGCGGCCGTTTCAAAGTCCAGTGCCTGCGGATGCTTGACCACCAGTCGTGCCGGCACGTTGGCCAGTTCGCCGTAGGTGCCCCAGCGCGCGATATCCAGCGGCGGCACCACGCTGACCGCATCGCCCGCGGTGAATCCGCTCACTGCACTGCCGACGGCTTCAACCACGCCGGCCGCTTCGTAGCCCAGGCGGCTGGGGAACTGCGCTTCCTGCAGGTAGGCGCCGTTACGGAACATCACCTCGGCGCGGTTCAGGCCGATCGCCTTCACCCGGATCTGGACTTCGTCAGGGGCGGGGGCGGGAACGTCGATATCGTCGATGCGCAGTACATCGGCAGTGCCATATTCGTGGATGCGGACAACCTGGCTCATGGGGGGCTCCGAGGAAGGGCCGGCGAGGGCGCCGGCGAAAGGGTGAGCGCTACTGTGCGCGTAGTCTGCATCCAGAATAAGGGGTAATCTGGCGTTTCATTGAAAAACAATTGTTTGCAATGGACCTGATCGTTCCCCTGCGGACCTTCGCCAAGGTGGCCGAGGTCGGCTCCTTCGCCGCCGCTGCCGAGGCACTGGACCTGTCGCCGCAGCTGGTCGGCAAGCACATCCAGGCGCTGGAGCAGCATCTGGGTGTGCGCCTGCTCAACCGCACCACGCGCAAGCAGAGCCTGACCGACTTCGGCCAGGCCTACCTGGCGCGGGCGCGGGTGATCCTGGAGGAAGTGGAGGGGGCCGAGCAGCTGGCCGAAGTGGCGCGCGGGCGACCGATGGGGCGCCTGCGCATCAGTGCGCCGGTCACCTTCGGCGTGCACGCGCTGGGTCCCGCGGTGGTGGCCTACTTGCAGCAGTACCCGGACGTGCAGGTCGATCTGAACCTGTCCAACAGTCTGGTGGACATCGTTGAAGACGGCTACGACCTGGTGTTCCGCACTGGCGATCTGGCCGACAGTGGGCTGGTGGCGCGGCGGTTGGGGCCGTATCCGCTGGTCCTGTGTGCCTCGCCGGACTATCTGGCTTCGCGCCCGGCCATTGCCCATCCCAATGACCTGAGCCGCCACGAGTGCCTGGGCTTCGCGCATTCGATCATCCGCACCCGCTGGAGCTTTCGCGATACCGATGGCGGCGTGCTGACCGTGCCGGTGTCCAGCCGCTTCATGGTCAACCAGGCCGAGCCGCTGCTGACCGCCGCCATCGGAGGGCTGGGGCTGATCCTGCAACCGCACGAAATGCTGGCCGGAGCATTGGCGCGTGGTGAGCTGGTGGAAGTGCTGCCGGACTACGTACCGGTGTCGACCTGGATCAACCTGGTGTATCCGCGCGATCGCCAGCTGACGCACAAGCTGCGCAGCTTCCTGGACTTCTGCGTGGCGAGATTCAGCGAACAGACGATGGCAAGGCGATAGCGGGGCCATCGGGTAGAAGGGTTTCCATCAACTGCGAAGGATCTCGCACTCACGTTGCATCCGGGGCTGTGCGCATTCCACCACGCACGCGGAGTGGATGGCAGCGCATCGACGCATTCAGCGTCACCGTTGAGATGTTGCAGCAGAGTCCCTGGTGTCGATGCGGCGGCCGCATCCTTGGTCTAGGATGCGTCCAGGAATCCCCGCAAAGGAACTGCCATGAGGATTGTTGGACGCCTGTTTCTCTGCAGTGCACTGGCCTGTTCGGTTCTACTGGTTACCCCGGTTTTTCCAGCAATCGGCGCCACATCTTCCGAGCGTGCACATCCACGTGCGCAGGACGCCATCGATGACTGGCTGGCGGCCTTCAACGCTGGCAGCCTCGAGCAACTGCAGGCGTTCGCCGATACCTACGCGAAGAAGGAAGGCAGCAGCCCCAAGGACTATCTCGAGTTCCGCGAGAGCACCGGCCCGCTGCGTGTGCTGGAAACACGCCAGAGCGCGCCCGGTCACGCGAAGGTGCTGGTGATGGGCCAGCTGAGCGAGCGCGCGATGTGGGTGACGGTCGTCATGGATCCGGCCAGCCCGGCGCATGTGAAGCAGTTCCAGATCGAAGGCACTGAAACGCCGGACAAGTACAGACCGGAGAGGGTTGCTTTGCCTGCCCTGATGACCGATGCCACAGCAAGGCTGGAGGCGCTGCGGGCCCAGGACGCGCTGTCGGGTGCGTTGCAGGTGGCACGGAACGGCAAGGTGCTGCTGGACTGGCGCGGTGGCAATGCCGATCGCACCGCTGGCATTCCAGTGGGCGTGGATACGCAGTTCCGCCTTGCGTCCTCCAACAAGGTGTTCACCGCAGTGGCCGTACTGCAGCGGGTGCAGGAGGGCAAACTCAGTCTCGATGACACGATCGGCAAGCACCTGCCGGACTATCCGAACAAGGCCGTTGCCAACAGCGTGACGGTTCGCCAGCTGCTGACCCATACCAGTGGCCTGGGTGATTTCTTCGGCGACGATTTCGAGCAGTATTCCGCGTCGCTGAAGACGCTGGATGACTATGTGCAGCGTTTTGCCAAGGATGCACCGCAGTTCACGCCCGGCAGCCAGGACAGCTACTCGAACTATGGCTTCATCGTGCTTGGGCGGATCATCGAGGCCGTCTCCGGGCAGTCGTACTACGCCTATGTGGAGCAACACATCCTGCGCCCGGCAGGCATGACCGGCACCGGCTTCGAACCGGAAACAGTGACGGTGCCACAGCGTGCCGTCGCCTATACGAAGCAGGATGGGCAATGGGTGCGTGAAACGAAGTCGCTGCCCTGGCGCGGCATGTCAGCCGGTGGTGGCTACAGCACGGTGAGCGACATGGTGAAGTTCGCCGAGGCGCTGCGCAGCGGGAAGCTGGTCTCACCTGCATTGCTGCAGCAGGCCACCACGGCGCAGAACCACAAGGGCTGGTACGGGTTCGGCTTCGTGGTGCAGGACGAGGGCAGGGAGCATCAGTACGGCCACGAAGGCGGTGCGCCCGGATCGAACAGTGCCATCGTGGTGCTACCCGCGCAGGGCTATGTGATCGTTGGGCTGGCCAATGTCGATCCGGATGCGATCGGCAATGTGGTCAACTACATCGCGCGAAGAGTGCCGCTGTAGTCCCGAGCGACTATGCCACAGCGATGTTGACGCTGGGGCAGGTGGCGGACCAGAATCGGGCCATGAGCCGACTCCTTCCCGTGGTGTGTCTGGTCGCCAGCATGGTGCTGCTGCTGCGTGGGGTGCACGTGATACTCAAGGGTGTTCCGGCCATGGCCAGCGAAGGTGCCAGTGCTGCGTATGCACAAGGCTACCTGCATGGACAAGCGGCAGCCGGGTGGGTGTTGATTGCCGCTGCAGCAGCCTGTGCGCTCATTGCCTGGCACAGGGCGCGCGCCCGGAAGTGAGAGACGGGCGCGTCAGCGCGGCACCCGCACCATCTTCGTCATCAAGTGTTCCACCACACCCGCCGGGTCCGCCGTGCGGCCCACATGCGTGCTCGACATCTGCACCACCGAGCTGCGCTTGGCGGTGAGGAAATGGAAGCGCGCACGCGCTGGCAGCTGTGCGATCGGCCCGGCGCTGGCATCGCCGCGGCAGATGGCCACGATCGCATCCAGCCACGGCTGCAGCGCCTCCTGGTCCAGCGCTGGGGCAAACACGTGCAGGCGTGCCGGATCGATCTCGATGGCCGCCTCCAGATGACGCGCGCCGGGACAGGAGACGATCACCCCGACGTTGATGAATTCCTCGCGCTCCACCCGCGGTACCACGCGGATGACGGCGTAGTCATACGTGTGCAGCGTGGGCACGGATGGCCTCCTGCACGAACACCGCACGCACTTTCAGGCGGTGCTTGAGGTAGTTGATATAACCCTGCCGGTAGGCCTGCGGGCTGTCGAACGCGGGCTCATTCACCAGCCAGCTGTCCGGCACCAGGCCGACGATGCGCTCGATCTCGGCATCGGTCAGGCGCGCGGCCAGCTCGGCGTCCACCTCGGCGATGCGGTTGGCGAACGACAGCAGTACGTGGTCGCGGATCAGCACGAAGGGCTTCTCGCAGGCATCGCCGGCGTTGGCCCAGTCGTGATGGAAGTACATGGCCGCACCGTGGTCGATCAGGTATAGCTTGCGGTGCCACACCATCAGGTTGGGGTTGCGCGTGGTGCGATCGACATTGCTGGTGAACGCATCGAACCAGACGATGCGCGATGCCAGGTCGGCATCCACCGGCATCGCCGCCGGGTCGTAGTTGATCGCACCGGGCAGGTAGTCCAGGCCCAGGTTCAAACCTTCACTGGCGCGTATCAGTTCCTGGATCTCCGGGTCCGGCTCGGTGCGGGCGAACTCGCGGTCCAGCTCCACGAACAGGATTTCCGGAATCGGCAAGCCCAGCGTGCGCGCCATTTCACCAGCGATCAGCTCGGCGATCAGTGCCTTCGGGCCCTGGCCGGCGCCTCGGAACTTCAGCACGGCCATGCCGTCGTCGTCAGTCTCGACTACGGCCGGCAGGGAGCCACCTTCCCGCAAGGGGGTGATGTAGCGGAGGGCATGTACGGTGCGCATGCGCGCATTCTAGCGTGGGTGCCGCCAAGGGAGCGCCGGGCGCGTCCCGGCGGCTCCATGTCGTTCCCCGTCAGTGCGTCAGCGCGCCGCGCTGCTGCTCCTGCACGCGGACCTGTTCCTGCGTGGCCTGATCGGCCTGCCGCTGGTTGACCACGGCAAGCGTATCCAGGCTGTCCTGCACCGGACGCTGGGCGGCCTCGGCAGTGGGTGATGAGGCGCGCAGCGAGGCCGGATCATCCAGCGGCCCCTTCACCACAAAGATGTTCTGCGCCGCGCCCGCACCCTCGGTCTGGCGGCTGAGCACCACATGGTCGACCCGGTCCAGGCCGTTTTCGCGGGCCAGCACCAGCAGGCTGGCACTCAGGCGCTCGCTGGACGCATCGAAACTGCGTCCGTTGGCAGCATCCAGCTCAGCTACCTTGCCGCGGATCTGCTCGTGCAGCGAACGGTCACGGCCTTCCGCAAGCAGCGTCGGTAAGCCATCGCCCTCCACCGCATGCTGTGTGGTGATCGGCACATGCGTATGCGTGCCCTCAGTGTGGTCGAAGTAACGCAGCGTCGACGGCGAGGTACTGGTATCGAAGTAGGGCTGGCGCGGGGGCGAGCCCTCGCCGAGGTTGAGCCCGTTCTGCTCCAGCAGGCGCTCGTCCAGGCCCAGCTTCTTCATGTTCACTTCCATCCGGCTGACGCCATCGGGCGCTGGATTCGCGGCCTCGAATTCGCTGGCCAGTCCGATCGCCAGGGCGCCGTAGAAATTCTGGTAGTCCGAATTCCCATGATGGCCCAGGCCGGTGCTGACGCCCTGATCGTAATAGTGCCTGGCCATTCCCTCGATGTTGGCTGCGGTGGGGGAGATGGTCAGGTCCGCATTGAGGGTCAGCTCCGGGTGCGGGGCATAGGTGACCGGCGGGCCGGGTCGCGACTGGATGACATCTGTCGAGCGGGTGCTGGCTTCATACAGGTCGCGCAGGGTGGCGTCCGGGTTGTTGGCACGTACCTGGCTGACCAGCGCATTCCAGCCTGCGATGTTCGAAGAAGCCTCATCGCGGCGGTTGGCCGCGAGCAGGGTGCCGATGGCCTCGGTGTAATCATGACTCGTTGTACGGCCCGCGACCTGCTCCACGTCGGCTTCGAACTGCACGTAGGCGCGCTCGACATCAGCATCGTTGAAGCCGTGCTGGATCTCGTGACCGAGCACAAAGGCAACCTCGGCCGCGTCGAACCTGTCCGGGGCCGCCGGGCTCGACAAGCTGTTGGCGGGCAGGTTGATGGATTTCGTGCCGGTCTCGTAGGTGCCGCCCGCGTTGCTTGTGGCGGGCAACAGTTCGAAGCGTTCCAGATAGCCTGCCGCGATGGCGGCGTCCACCTGCTTTGCCAGCACGGGCGAGCCCGCGATGACGTTGCGCAGGTTGTCGACCTGGTCGCTGGTGACGTCGGTCTTGCCAGCGAACTCGCCCAGCAGGCGTTCCGTTTCTGCGGAAAGGATCGTCATTGATGGCTCCCCTTACTGCACGGTGACAAGACGCACGCAGGCATGCGTGGCGTCGCCGAGGGCGTGAGGGTTCTCGGGCATGGTGTCGACCTTGATGCTCAGCTGCGGTCGATCGAAGCGGTCGTAGATCACCCGGCCGTGTTCGCCGCGCACCGTCTCGCGCTTGAAGCCGGCGGCATCCAGTGCGGAAGCGAAGTGGTTGAAGTCGACCTGGCAGATCGCCGCAGCCGAGGCCTTGCGATCGCTGCTGGTGTCCATGAAGTTCAGGTCCAGCCGCGCGTCGGCAGTGCCGGCCCGCTGCACTTCCAGTCCATAGCCCCATTCCGGTGTCAGCGTGCCGCCATAGCCGAAGTGGCCGGGGCCGAAGACCTGCGCCGGCGCCTGCATCGCTGCGGACAGGCGCTCAGCGGTGAGCTCGCGGGTGGAGGTCGTGGCCTTGATCAGGTCCAGCAGGCGCAGCAGCAACTGCTCGGCATTGAGCGGGGAGGGCGAAGTGGTCTCGGATACGGCGGGGGCCATGGTGTCGGTTCCTTGAGAAGTCGGCGTGCGGTCGGCGGCATGTGCGCAGGCGCAGAGCGCGGCCGCTGAAAGTGCGAGCGTCCACGGTCGTATGAATGCGTACCGGGGCATGTGCGTTCCTTGCAGATTGAAGGCTGACCCTAGGGCCAGCCGGATGAAGCAGAGGTTAAGCGTAATCGAGGCACCCGAATGCGTTACAAAAGGTGAACGGGTGCGCATTCTTCACTTGACCATTCCGCGCGCGATGTCAGCATCGGGTCCATGGAGCATCAACTTCGCGTGTGACCTTCAACAGGAGGCCGTCATGCAACAACTGCGCAGCTGTCACGCTTTACCCTGCATGCAATGCAACGCGTGGTGTTGACCCTGGTCTGATACGGCCACTTTGCCGGCACGGATGGCCGCCACCCACAGCATCTGCCACTGTTCACCCGATGCGGTCCCGGCATGCTCTTGCCGGCCCTGCAATACAGACATATGCCCGCCAGATTGTCCTCTGCGTTGCCCGATGGCCTTCGCAGCGCGGAGGCTGGCTTGTCCATGATGATCCTGCAGGCTTTGGAGGTGCACCGATGAGCGACCAATACGAACGAATGCTGCCGGCCCTGGACGATGCCAAGGTCGAGGAAATGATCGGAAAACTGGTGCTGGTCGGGGTGACCCGCTACGGCGGCGACGGCCAGGTGCAGGGACTGGAGCAGTACGCGGGAACGGTGCTGCGCATCAGTGCCGATGAAGGCGTGGTGCTGGCCGACGAGAACGATGGCCACGAGCGTTACCTGCCGCCGATGCTCGACCAGTACCTGCCGGCCCAGCCGGGAGAGTACCGGATGAGCAACAGCGGCATGATCGTGGTCGACCCGGACTATCTCACCGCCTGGGACCTGCACGCCCAGCAGTAGTGCCAGGCCATGTCTGGCAGGTGCCGGCAGCTCCCCGGCACCTGCCGGAGCTGCACTTTGCCCCATCCGGCCACTAGTCCTTCCGGCCCATTCACGACAACCCCTGCGGTGCTAGATTCGGGGCCATGCCCGATTCCGGGTACCCATTCACACCCCAGGGGATAAGGATGCTGATCCGTCAAACCTCTCTGACAGCGGCCGTTGCCGTTGCCACCGTCGGCCTGCTGGCCGCTGGCCCGGCGCTTGCCGATTACGCGAAGCCGCCGGAGCACCTGCTCAAGGTGCTGAAGGCACCGCCGCCGCCAGCACCGAACGTGGCCCCGGGCGGCCAGCGCCTGCTGCTGACCACCGCGCAGACCTACCCGTCGATCAGCCGCGTCGCCCAGCCGTACCTGAAGCTGGCCGGCGTGCGCCTGGAGCCGAAGAACCGCAGTCGGCATGACACCCCCGGCGGCTACGGTATTCCGGCCTGCGTGGCCGACTTTACCCTGGTCGATATCGGCAGCGGCAAGGAGACCAAGGTCAACCTGCCGCAGGGCTGCGCCACTGGCGCGCTGTGGTCGGCCGATGGCGGCCACTTCGCCTTCCAGAATGCGGTCGATACCAGCGTGCAGCTGTGGGTAGGCGATGCGGCCACCGGCCAGGTGAAGCAGGTGCCGAACGTGCAGCTGAACCCGATCTTCGGCTACACCGTGCAATGGCTGGGCGGCAGCCAGAATCTGCTGGTGAAGCTGGTACCGGCCAATCAGGGTCCGGCGCCGTCCAACGGTGGCGTGCCGACCGGTCCGGATGCGCAGGAGTCGCTGGGCAGCAGTGGCGAGAGCAGCACCTACGAAGCCCGCGACACGCTGACCAGCGTGCATGACGAGAAACTGTTCGCCTATTACGGCGCGTCGCAGCTGGCCGTGGTCGATACCGCCGCCAACAGCGTGCGCCCGGTCGGGCAGCCTGCACTGTTCAACGAGGTCAGCGCCGCGCCCGATGGCGTGCACGTGCTGACCGAATCGATCAAGGCGCCGTACTCACATGCGGTGACCTACCAGCGCTTCGCCAATGACGTGGCCGTACTGGACGTGAGCAATGGCCGCAGCACGCCGATCGCCAGCCTGCCGCTGGCGGATCGCGTGCCGGTGCACGGCGTACCGGAAGGCCCGCGCGGTTTCGACTGGCGTGCCACCGATCCGGCCACCCTGGTCTATGCCGAAGCGCTGGACAAGGGCGACTGGAAAGTCAGCGTGCCGCACCGTGACCGCGTGCTGATGCTGAAGGCCCCGTTCAACGGCAAGCCGACCGAGATCACCCGTACCGCGCAGCGATTCGAGGGCTTCGCGTGGACCGCCGATCCGGCCGTAGCCTTCCAGTACGAGAACGACGAGAACCGCCACTGGATGCAGACCCGCATCGTCGATGTGGACCAGCCGAAGAAGGAAGGTCGCCTGCTGTGGGACATGTCCAGCGATGAGCTGTACGGCAACCCCGGCAACCTGGTGTTCACCCGCCTGCCGAATGGCGCGCAGGTCGTGCGCCGTGAGGGCAACCACGTGTTCCTCAGCGGCCGTGGCGCCTCGCCGCAGGGCGATCGTCCGTTCCTCGACCGCCTGGACCTGGGCACGCTGAAGAGCGAGCGCCTGTTCCGTAGCAGTGCCGACGCCTACGAACAGTTCCTCGGCTTCAGCAACACGCCGGGGCGCTACCTGACCTGGCACCAGTCGGTGATCGATCCGCCGAATGCCTTCATCCGCCAGCAGGGGGAGGCAGTGGCCGATGCGAAGACCGGCGAGGCGCAGTTCGCGTCCACCGCGACCGCGCTGACCAAACTGGTCGACCCGACCCCGGAAGTGCGCCAGATCAAGAAGCAGCTGGTGACCTACAAGCGTGCCGATGGCGTGGACCTGTCGTTCACCCTGTACACGCCGCCGGGCTACAAGGAGGGCCAGCGCGTGCCGGCGATCCTGTACGCCTACCCGGCCGACTTCGCCAATGCCGCGCAGGCCGGCCAGGTGTCCGGTTCGCAGCAGACCTTCACCCGCCTGCAGCCGTACCGCCTGATGCTGCTGGCCGGCTACGCGATCATCGACAATGCCTCGTTCCCGATCGTGGGTGACCCGAAGAACGCCTACGACACCTACCTGGAGCAGCTGGAAGCCGACGCCAAGGCAGCGGTGGACAAGGCCGTGGACATGGGCGTGGTCGACCGCAACCGCATCGGCGTGACCGGTCACAGCCATGGCGGCCTGATGACCGCCAACCTGATCGCGCACACCAACCTGTTCAAGGCCGGTGTGGCGACCAGCGGTTCGTACAACAAGACCTTTACCCCGTTCGGCTTCCAGAACGAGCGTCGCTCGGTATGGCAGGCGCAGGACGTGTACCTGAAGGCCTCGCCGTTCTTCTATGCCGACAAGATCAAGCTGCCGCTGCTGCTGGTGCACGGTGAGGACGATGCCAACCCGGGCACCGAACCGTTCCAGTCGCGCAAGCTGTACCAGGCCATTCGTGGCAACGGCGGTACCACCCGCCTGGTGATGCTGCCGAACGAACCGCACTGGTACACCGCGCTGGAGTCCAACGAGCAGCTGGTGTCGGAGATGCTGAACTGGTTCGACACCTACGTGAAGAACGCCAAGTGAAGGAACAGGAAGGCCACCTCCGGGTGGCCTTCCTGCATCCTGCTGTAGCGCCGAGCCCACGCTCGGCTGTAACCAGCCGCACGTGCTCTGCAATCAACTGTGGAGACTCGGTAACGACGCGTTACCGGCACATTCGCATGCCACGCAGATGGGCTAGGCTGGCCCTGTGAGTTCGTTCCGGGTCGGTGCAATGAAAGCCATCGTTCTTGCTGCAACGTTGTCGTTGGTCCTGGTTTCAAACGCCCATGCCCAGTCGCTGCCCACCGAGCTGGCGCAGCTGGGGATCATCGCCGGCATGCCCTACGCCAAGGCCAAGCGCCTGCTGGATGCTGCGGGATGGCAGGTGAAGCCGGCGCAGGGCGCGCCGGAATCGCTGGAGGGCTTTCCGGAAGTGGGGTGCCAGAAGGGCGGGAAGCAGTGCGCGACGACCTTCGAGAAGGGTGAACAGCAGATTGCGGTGCGGCTGGGCACTACCCTGGCAGGGCAGCCGTTCGTGCAGAGCGCCGATTGAGCACCCGAGCTTACGCCAGCGGCAGGCGGTCCTGCGCATGCGCCAACCGGTCGTGCAGTTCGCGCACGTGCTCGGCCTTGGCATGGATGCGCGTGGTATCACCGAAACTGCGCAGGTAGGCGCACGCGGCGAAGCCGGCACTCTTCTTTTCGTACTCGGCAATCCAGGCCAGGCGATCCGGGTTGTTGGCCTGCTCGGCTGACCACGCGGCCACCGGCGGACGGATGCGGTACCTCAGGCCAACGCGCCACGGCTTTGGTGTCAGGCGCGCACGGAAGCAGTGCTGCAGCCGGCACATGCGCGCGTACAGGGTGTCGGCGCCCAGCGTTCTGAAGAACGCCTGCAGCTGCTCGTCTTCGGGCAGGAACGTGGCATGCATGGCCAGCACGCGCAATCCAGCCGGCGTGCGGTACGCACGCAGATGCCAGTCCGGATGCTGTTCGCTGAAGGCCGCGACCCGCTGCAGGGCTACGCCTTCGGCGCCACCGGCCGCGGCCAGGCGCCGCTTGCGCTGCATCAGCATCGCCGTGTTGACCAGCAGCACCGCTGCCACCCCCAGCACCAGTCCCACCAGCCAGTGCCAGAGCAGAGTGCCGATGACGGCGCCAGCGAACAGCAGCACTGCGGCGATGATTGCAGGCATCACGCAACCGGCAGGTGGCTGCGCATGATCGATGTCGGCGAACAGCACGTCCGGGGTGTTCAGGCACAGCGCACCGTAGCTGTTGCGGGTGATGATGACGTCGCCGTCGCGGTGCACGATCTGCTCGCGGATCGGCACGCCCTCCACGCCGTAGTTGCTGCGCACTTCGCGACGCGGCAGCACCTGCCCGGCGAGGATGGCATTGAGGGCTTCATTGGCGCGGCGGTCGGCGTGCACCTGCGCCTCGGCAGGGCCTTCGTCGGACCAGCCGAAGCGGCGCACCACCACCGGCCGGCCACGGAAACGGGCCTGCAGGCGGGCTTCGGCCCAGTAGGCGGGAACGATCATCATCGCGGGGTGCTCTATCTTCCGTGGCAGGTGCCAACGCGAGTCTGGCACAGCGCCGGGGTGCCCGCATCTGCTTGCTGCGGCGGCCGGGCCGGAGTGATAGATTGCGCGCTTCGCATGCACTCCACCAAGGACGGAGCGATGTCCATGATCCTGCGCGGCCTGTTGGCCCTGGCCTGTGCCGGGGTGGTTGGCATGGCCACGGCGGCGGCACCGGCCGGGCCGCAGATTGTCACTGACGATGTCAGCCGTTTCTACGCGCTGTACGACAACGCAGGTGGCAAACCCAGCGTTGCGCAGTTGCGTGGCTACATGGCCGAGGGTTCGGCGGGCCTGGCCGAGCTGGCCAAGGCGCGCCGGGTCACCCCCGAGCGCATTGCCGAGTCCATCGCCAGCCAGCCGGAGCTGTATGTGCAGGGGCGAAGCTGCCTGGCCGAACTGCCGGCGGTGAAACAACGTCTGACGCAGGTGTTTTCCAACCTGCAGGCCATCTATCCGCAGGCTGCGTTTCCGCCGGTGACCATCGCCGTCGGCCGTGGTCGTCCGGTAGGGTTGACCTCGAAAAGCGGCGTGATCATCGGCCTGGAAGCGCTGTGCGCAGCCGATTTCATGAATCCCAATGTGCAGGACCGCTTCGTGCATGTGATCGCGCACGAGTACGTGCACATCCAGCAGACCGGCCTGACCGACTTCGAGCCGGGCGACCCGCATGCGACCGTGCTGCGTGTTTCGTTGGGCGAGGGCATTGCTGAGTTCATCGCCGAACTGATTTCCGGCAACGTCGGCAACGGGCGCCATGCGGCCTGGACCCGTGGTCGGGAAGTGCATATCGAAAGCGCATTCGCGCTGGATCTGGACAGCACCGATCTGTCGCCGTGGCTGTACAACTACAAGCCCGGTTCGCAGGAGCCCTATGACCTCGGGTACTGGGTGGGATACCGCATCGCCAAGGCCTATTACCTGCAGGCCAAGAACAAGCGTGACGCGGTGCGTGCGCTGATCCAGCAGGACAACCCGAAGGCGATCCTGGCCGCCAGCGGCTGGACGCCGGGTATGTGGATGCCGGCGAAAGTCACGGGTGTGGCGGCGCGTACGGCTGCACGCTGAGCACAGGGTGGGGCGTTAGACTGCTGAAGATGATTTCAGGAGTACCCGCATGCGTGGACCTGTTGAGCTTGCCACTGCCACTGTCGTGACGTTGGGCCTCGCGCTGGCTTCTCCGCTGGGCGCCGTTGAGGCCGTCGCAGTCAACCCGCTGCTGCAGACGCCCATCGATCAGTTACGCCCCGACGAAGTGCGCTTCATGCAGCAGCGCCTGGCCGATTGGCCGGAGCTGCAACGCTATCGTGATGCCAATGCGCAACTGCCTGCGGCAGTACCGGGCCAGCCACGCGTAGTGTTCTTCGGTGACTCCATCACCGAAGGTTGGGGCAGGGAAGGCAGTGCCGGTTTCTTCCCCGGCAAGGGCTGGCTCAACCGCGGCATCAGCGGCCAGACCACGGCGCAGATGCTGGTGCGTTTCCCGCAGGACGTGCTGGCACTGAAGCCACGGGTGGTGGTGATCCTGGCCGGCACCAACGACATTGCAGGCAACACCGGCCCGTCCACGCAGGCGATGATCGAAGACAACCTGCACGCGATGGTGGACCTTGCCCGTGCACATGGCATCGGCGTAGTGCTGGCATCAGTGCTGCCGGTCAGCGATTACCCGTGGCTGCCGGGCACAGCACCTGCGCCCAAGGTGCGTGCATTGAACACGGCATTGAAGCGCTATGCCGATGCACAGCAGCTGGTCTATCTGGACTACTACACGCCGATGGCCAATGCGATCGGCGGACTGGACCCGCAGTTGGCGGAGGACGGCGTGCATCCTACGGCGAAGGGCTATGCGGTGATGGCGCCGTTGGCCGAGGCGGCGGTTAGCGTTGCACTGAATGATGAGAAATTCAGAGGTCCATAGATCTGGCTTTATGCGTCAGGCGTTGACGAGATTGCCTCGCGACTGGGGGGCTTGTCTGCGGAAGAATGACTCACTTGTGCTTGAAACCGGAAAAAGCGATGCCCGGAGTTTCTCTCGCGGTGGTGGAAGCGGTCGCAAGGGCAGTTTTTGAGCGAAGTCCTTCGCTTGTCACTGAATTTTACTCGGCTCCTGGAGAGGATTTTCAACGATTCAGTAGCGCTGAAGAGCTCTATAGCTATGCGAAGTTGCTCCGCGAAGCAAAAGGTGGAGCCGTTTTCGTTGCAGTTCAATATCCTGATATGTGTGGAGAAGTCAGTGTCCGGAAGGTTGAACTGATCAAGGGGCCGGATCGCGGAAAACACCGGTTCACCATAGGCGGATGGGGGCTGATTAACGTTCATTTGCCTCTATCTCCAGATGCCAGCATGTCGGCAAGAATCTGCGTTTTATCGGAGCGCGTAGCACTTGGTAGAGAGCGAGCCGGCGTAGGTCTTCCTGCCGTAGATGGCTGGAACTGGAGAGCAGTCGAGTCGCACTCGCGTAGATTGAAACGGGTGCTGAATTCTGCAATCGCGAGATCGGTGGTGACATCGCAATAGCCTTCAACGCTGATGGGATCGGGAGGGCGACCTGCTCCTGCTGTCAGGTGCGCGACATCTTGGCCTTCGATAATCAGCGTGTTTGGGTGTCCGCACGGCACGGCACGGCACGGCACGGCATGCCAGCGCCAGTGTCACGGTCAATGGAGAAAAAATGTTAGCAGAAGTCGGCGCGACCCAATACGCTCAGTTGGATGAGTTTGTCAGCGCTCTGTCAAATCGAGACACAGATACACTGATGATCAAGTTCAATCTGTCCGCCCCAGTGATCAGTGAGATATTTGAGGCGTTGCTGGTGTACTTTCCGCCGAGCGCAAAATTGTCAGTGCCACCGCTAGCGAGCCAGTACGAAGAGTTTCCTCTAATCGTTGCGTACGAAAGCACAGCGGGTGACATTTCAGCGGAGTTCTATGTGCTTGAAAACGACGAGCCCAGCGAGGCCATCTTACATGTTGTTTTTCTCGGCGCAGCGCCAAACGAGCTGTGCTACGAATTCATAAACTCATAGCAATGGCTATGAGGCAAGGATCGCCGAAGAGTGGCCCAGGGAAATGACGTGGCGCAATCGGTCGATGCTGCTAGTCATTCGGCAGGCTCCCCAACAACCACTCGCAGAAACTGATCACCAGCGGATCAGCTGCACTCTCCTCATGTACCAGCCAACTCCAGCGTGGGCCGCGCACGCGTGCATCATCCAGGGCTTGCAGTAGGCCTTGTTCGCACGCACGCGCGCTCAGCAGCTCGCTGACCAGTGCGATGCCCAGCCCTTGGCAGGCTGCATCCAGCAACTGCCCAGGCTCGGAGAAATTCATTCCCTCGCGACGCTGGCCGACATCGGCGCCACCCTGTACCTGCCATTGGCTCCAGTCCATCTCGCGCTCGCCATGCAGGGTGAGGCGTTCGTGCGCCGGTGTGGCGAGCAGGGCCGGATGGCAGGCTGGATAGAGACGATCCTGCAGCAGCACGCGATGCTGGCACTGCGCCTGTGAGTCGAGGTCATCACGTACCGCTACGTCCAGCGTCTGCGTGGTCATGTCCGGCGCTTCCTCGCTGGTCAGCAGCCACAGATCGGCGTCGGGATGCAGCCGGTGAAAGCTGGCCAGGCGTGGCACCAGCCAATGCCGAGCAAAGGCCGGGCTGGCGTTGACGATCAGTTGATTGGGCTTGCGGTACTGATCGAGCCGGCGGATGCCGCTGGCCAGCTGCCGCAGCAGCGCCTGCGTTGTTTCCAGCAGGTCGATGCCGGCATCGGTGAGGGTGACGCTGCGGCCCTGCCGGAAGAACAACGGCTGCTGCAGCGACGCTTCCAGGCCCCGGATCTGCTGGCTGATGGCCGACTGGGTCAGGTGCAGTTCCTTCGCCGCACGGTGGAAACTGCCGAGCCGGGCGGCAGCCTCGAAACCCCGCAGGGCGTTCAGTGGTGGCCAGTGCTTGAGCATTTAAGATAAGTAGAACTGTTCAGTTGATGGCTGAATCTATCGTTTGTTCTTATGTGTCGGCAAGCGCAGCATAGCGCCCATCCCACACCGGCCATGGAGCCTGTCATGAGCAACCGTCGTCACTTCCTCACCCAGCTGGCGGGCGCCGCCGGCCTTGGCGGCCTGGCTGCTCTGGGCCTGGCCGGGCTGCCGGGTCGCGTGGCGGCGGCGGCGCCGGCTGCAGGCATCTGGCGCATGCCCGATGAACATGGTCCGCAGGAACGCGTGTTCCTGGCCTTTGCCGCGCAGCCGCAGGTGTGGGGCGCGCAGGCCGATGCGGTGAACACCGCCGTGGCGCGGCTGGCCCGCACCATCGCACGCCATCAGCCGGTTAGCGTGCTGTGCCGCCCGGCACAGCTCAAGCAGGCGCAGAATCGCTGCGGCCGCGACAACATCGAGTTCCTGGAAGTGCCCTTGGATGACATCTGGGTGCGCGATTACGGTGGTTGCTTCGTCACCAATGACAAGGGCGGCCTGGGCCTGGTCGACTTCAACTTCAACGGCTGGGGTGGCAAGCAGAGCGCGCGCAACGATGGCGCGCTGGCGCCGTGGCTGGCGCAGGTGACCGGTGCGACGCTGCTGGAAAGCGATCTGGTGGGCGAGGGCGGTGGCATCGAAGTCGATGGCCATGGCACGGCCATCCTCACCGAAAGCTGCTGGGTCAACCGCAACCGCAATCCGGACTGGTCGCGCGCGGATATCGAGGCCGAGCTGAAGCTTCACCTGGGCCTGCGCAAGGTGATCTGGCTGCCCGGCATCGCCGGCAAGGACATCACCGATGCGCACGTGGACTTCTATGCGCGCTTCGTACGCCCGGGCGTGGTGATCGCCAATCTGGACAACGATCCGGAGTCCTACGATTACGACCTGACCCGCGAGCATCTGCGGATCCTGCGCGGGGCCACCGATGCCGATGGCCGTCGCCTGCAGGTGCATACGCTGCCGCCGCCGCAGGACGGGCGCGACAACGTGCATACGCGCGACAACGACGATCTGGCGATGGGCTACATCAACTACCTGCCGATCAACGGCGCAGTGGTCGCGCCGCAGTTCGGAGACGACGAAGCCGATGGATTCTGCCGCGAACTACTGGAAGACATGTATCCCGGCCGCGTGATCGAGCAGGTGGATATCGATGCCATCGCCGGTGGCGGTGGCGGCATCCATTGCGTGACCAAGAACATGCCGAAGGTGTAGTCCACTGTTGCGTTGACGCGCCGGAGGTCATGTCATGATGCTCCAGGTACACATGCTCGGGGGAGCAGATGGATCTGGATACGGGCATATGGAGTGGATTGGTGGGCGGCAGTATCGCCACGATGATTGCACGGCGAGCTGCCGGTCGACTTCCCAGTCACTACCGCGGCCGTAGTCTGGTCTACCTGCGACGCCGCCATCGCGCTTCCATCTGGAGTGCAAACGCGCTTTTCCTGCTCGGGTTGATCAGCGGCCTGTTGATCTGGCCGTTGGGTCACTACGCCAGTACAGATTCACTTCCATTGCTGCTGGCAGCCGGCATGAGTTGCGGTCTGCCGCTGTTGGCGCTGCTGCTGATTCCCTGGATGACCCGCCGTCCGATCCGTGAGGCATGGGTGATCTTCGGCTATTCGCAGGGTGGGCCGGTGTGGTTGATCTACTCGATCCTGCTGGCAGGCGTCGCCTGTGGTGTGGTCGGAGTTTTGCGGCTGCCGGACTGAGGCGGCAGCACCTGCATGGCGCGCACATCCAGCGCGCTCAGGCGTCGTCCTGTTTCAACGCCGCATCGGCAGCCAGCAGCGCCTCGGCGGCTGCACTGAGCGGCGGCGACGGCGGGGCGACCACGCCGATCGCTTCCATCATCTTCGGCATGCCCAGGAACTGCCGCGCGCGGCGGTCGTAGATGCCGGTGACCAGCAGCGCACGGGTGGCGATCTTCTGCTCGGGCCCGATCAGTACGCGTTGCTCCATGATCCCGCGCGAGCCGACCCAGCCGACCAGCCGCGTTTCCAGGGTGAAGCGCTGGAACGGCTTCAGCTCGCGGCGGAACTGGATGGTGCCGGCGCCGACGATCGGTGCCCACTTCTCGCGCAGCGCCACCCGGCCCAGGCCCATGCGCAGGATCAGGTCCAGCCGGCCCAGGTCGAAGATGTTCCAGTAGCGGCCGTTGGTCATGTGCAGGTTGCTGTCCAGGTCATTGGGCAGTACCCGGAACTGCAGCCGCGAGACCCCGAACGGGGCCTCCAGCTTGGGCCGGAACAGGCTGCACAGGAGCAGGTGGAGCAGGCGGAACCAGAGATTCATGGTTATGACGACTGTTATAGAATCGCCGATACGCTAATGTATGACGACTGTCCTGGCAAGGAGCCTGCCGTGAGCCCGCGCCCCTCTGATGCGCCACAACGCGTGATTGATGCTGCGGCACAGATGCTGGCGCGCGTGGGTCTCAATGCCACCAGCATCCGTGAGGTGACCAAGCTGGCCGAGGCGCCGCTGGGCTCCACCTATCACCACTTTCCCGGCGGCAAGCAGGAGCTGTTGGCGCGTGCCACCCATATGGCCGGCGACAAGGTCGAAGCGTTGTTGGTGGAGCTGCTGAAGGGCGGGGCGGTGCAGGGCCTGCAGCAGTTCCTGACGATGTGGCGCGAGCGCCTGCTGCGCACCGATTTCCGCGCCGGCTGCCCGGTGTTGGCCGCTGCGGTGGAGGAGCCGGTTGACGCGGTGCACAGCCAGCCGCGCGCGGCAGCTGCAGAGGTATTCGCGCGCTGGCAGGGCCATCTGGCCGCAGCGTTCGTCGCCGACGGACACGATCCGGCCGCCGCAGGTGGGCTGGCCAGTCTGGTGATTGCCAGCGTGGAAGGTGCGGTGGCGATGTGCCGCGCACTGCAGGACATCGCCCCGTTCGACCAGGTGGCCGCGCAGTTGCTGAAGGCCGCCGCGCGGCCTTGATCCGGCGGCACGGTCGCGGGAGACTCGGTGCGGGCCCTGACTGGACGCCGCCATGGACGAATCGCACTGCCGCCACCTGATTGAGCACTACCTGCAGGCTTACAACCGCTTCGACATCGACGCCATGCTGGCGGTGCTGGCGCATAACGTGCGATTCGAGAACCACAGCGGCAGCCAGCTGACGATGGTCACCGAAGGCATCGATGCCTTCGGCGAACTGGCACGGCAATCGGCGCCGTTGTTCCGCGAGCGCGAGCAGCGGTTGCTCGAGTTGACCTTCGAGGATGGCATGGCGCTGGCCAGCATCAGCTGGCGTGGCGTGTTCGCGCAGGACATTCCCGATGGTCCCAGTGCGGGCACGGAACTGGCCCTGCAGGGACGCAGCGAGTTCGCTTTTGAGGACGGTCGCATCGTGCGGATCATCGACCGCAGCTGAGGATCGATGGCATAGGCCCGCCGTCTGGACAGCGGACCTGCCCGCGGTAGAATCCGCCCATCACCACCTACGCGTGCCCGGCAAGGATGTCCGCATGCAGTATCAGGTTTTCGAGCTTCCACGCTGCACGATCTGCGGCATCCAGCGGCGCCGATGAAACGCACCCGTTTCTTTACACGCAGCCCATTGAAGCTGCCGGCTAATCGCGGCAGTGAAGCCGTGCGCGCGCGGCAGCATCTGCAGCAGCTCGGCTGGCCGCGCCTGCAGATGGCGCTGATCGTGGCCCTGACCGGTGCGGCCGGTTTCCTCGCCTCGCACCTGCTGCGTCTGGCCGGTATCGACGCGATGCTGCTGCGCTACCCGATGGCCGTGCTGCTGGCCTATGGCGTATTCCTGCTGCTGATGTGGATCTGGATCCGCTGGCGCTGGGACAACGTGCTGGATGGCTTGTCGCCGGATGTGGGCAGTGGCAGCCCATCGCCTCGCGGGAGTGCCGTGGAATCACCGTGGAGCGGCGTCGGTGGCCGTTCTGGAGGTGGCGGCGCGTCAGCTTCGTGGAATGAGTCGGCGCGGGTCAACGGCGACGATGCCGGTGAGCTGCCGTTGACCGGCCTGGCCGAAGACGAAGCAGGCCTGCCGTTGCTCGCGATCCTCGGCCTCGTCGCGCTGGTGGCGACCGTTCTGCTGGCCAGCGTGTGGATTGTGTGGTCGGCGCCAGTGCTGATGGCTGAGCTGCTGGTGGACGCGGCCATCGCCGGAGGCCTGTACCGGCGCATGCAGGGTATGCAGGAGCAGGGATGGTGGCGGGTATGCGTGACGCACACGATCTGGCCGCTGCTCGGCCTGCTGCTGTTCTTTGCTGTGCTGGGTTGGCTTGCGCAGGCGCTGGCTCCAGGAGCGACCCACCCGCTGCAGGTCATTCAAGCAGTGTAGCGCCACGTTCCCGGCCGATATCCCAACCTGCTTCATTTCTTCGAGGAGCTTCATGCGACAGCGCATTGCACGGAAGCGCATCCTGACGACAGCGGTTGTCCTGTTCGTGGCTGCTGGCGCAGCGCTGATGGCCAGCGTGCGCCCGCAGTGGCGGCAGGATGTCAGCCCGCCTCCGATCAATCTGGGAACGGCACGGATGCAGGCCGAGGTGATGGCAGAGCTCATCGACCTGCGACCGACACCGCCAGGAAAGCCGCCAGTACCACCGATTCCAATGAAGGCAGTCTCCTCCCCGATGCTGACCGGCAACAGTGCGTTCGCGACCGCTGAGGTGCCACTGGCAGATGTCGCGCCAGCACACTTCGAGCCGCGCGGCTGGGAACCCGACATGCCATTTGCAGTGATGGAATGGACTGCGCCTTCCTGCGGTGAAGGAGACCCCGTCCCGGTCTGCCACGTTCGTCACAGCGTCGTCGAGTGGCGCGATGATGACAGTGCGGCGTCCTTTCAACTTCAGCAGCATCTGGAGGCGATGCTGCAGGTTGCGAACCGCCGGGCTGTACGCGTACCCGACCTCGCGTTTGAGCTTGCGCATGTGCGAGCGCAACGGATGACGTGGGACGAGCTTCAGCAACGGCGCGCACGCGGCGTCGAGGGATGCACGGGTGGCCCGGGCAATCCGGATCTGGGCGTTGTCTATCTGCAGCGTCCTGTGTTCAGCCTGGACGGGAACTGGGCAATGGCATCGATCGCCTCGGATCTGTGCAGTGGAGGAACGGCGATGCGCGTCCTCTACCTTCTGCACCGCAGCAAGGGCGGATGGGAGCGTGTTCGAGTGGATCCTGTCCGCTATACGAGCTTTGGCCACGGCCTGTGGCCCGCGTTACCGGAGTCGTGATGACAGATACCTCGTTCAAGCCGGACCGTGACTGCCAACAACGGATCGTCTGGCGACGCATTGCGTCGTTGGCGGTGGCGCTGTCGGCTTTGGCTCTCATGGCCGGAGTCTGCAGCCTGCGCCCGAGGTGGCAGCAGGCGATCGGTCCGCCATTGGTCAGCCTGGGAACGGCGCAGATGCAGGCGGAGGCGATGGCGCTGGCGATCCGGCAGAGGCCGCCTTTCTCCCCTCCACCTCGGCCAGAGCCGCAGCCAACACCAGTTCTGCCATCGCCGCTGAGCGAGGTGCCCACCGCACCGCAGACGCCGTCCACGCGCGTCGATCGATGGCGCCCGCAGGAGCAGCCACAGTTGACCGACCCGGTGGGGGAGGACATCTACGTGATGGAGCAGACCTTGCCCTATTGCTGGCCAGGCAGCAGTGCCTCCACCTGCCAGGAGGTGGACGATCTGGTCCTGCCGCTGGACGATTGGTGGCCGCCGGACATCCATGCGCTGCGGTTGCAGCTGCAGGCGGACCTGGTTCCCGCCAATCGCCGTTCCACGCCAGTGCCTGCGGCCGCATTGGCCGGTGCGCAGCGGATGGACAGCGCGGGGCTTCGAGCGCTGCGGGAGCAGGGGTGCGGGGCAACGGTGCATGGGCCGACTCGGACATACGACCACGTCGTCTATCTGACCCGGCCCGTTTTCAGCGTCGATGGGCAGTGGGCTATGATCGCGGTCGCCTGGGATTCGTGTTCCGACGATTTCGTCTACCGGGAGCTTGTCGTACTGCATCGGGAACAAGGACGCTGGATGGCCGAACCCCCGGAACGGGGTCTGGGCGGCGTATGGGACGGCCGCGTACTGCGGCCCTGGACGTATAACCACTGACGAGGAAGAGCGCATGGATGTCGCTGCACGCAGGAACAGGATGTTGTTTCGTTGGATCATGGTGACGCTGCTGGCTGTGTTGTTGCCGTTTGCAGCACTCGCGCAGCCCGCAGCCGGGCAGGCCGACATCACCGAAAATGCCACCACCACCGCTACGGAAGAGGCGCAATGCCGCGCCTGCACTTATGAGCGTATTGGGCCCAAGGTCGATATCGGCCTGGTAGCCCTGATTTCGCTGCTGGTGGTGGGCCTGCTGGTGGCGGTATCCCGCGAATGGGGTACCACCTCGCAGCGCTGGACCTGCCGAACGCTGGCCCTGTTGCTGGTGGGTTTCGGTGTGGCGTTGCTGTGGTGGGCTGGCAGCATCGTCTACCTGGGCTACAACCCGTGGCAGGAAATGGCTGCCCCCGTCGATGGCTCGCTCACATCGACACTGCTCAATACCTCACCGAAGTGGCTGGCGGCGATGGTGCTGATCGGCTTCGCGCCTTCCATCTGGAAACGCAGCGAGCGCCTGCCGGCGTGGCGCATCAGCTGACATTGAAACGGCGGCGCTGGATTACACCCGGCGCCGCCTGCGGTCATCAGTCAAAGCGCAAACGCACACCAGCGTAGATGCCACGGCCTTCGCCCGGCGTCGAGCGGGCAATATCCTTGCCGGCATCGTTGTAGCCCGGCGTGACCGTGGCGGCGTAGTGGCGGTTGCCGATGTTGCGCATCTCCGCCCAGGCCTGCCAGCGGCCACCGGGTGCGTCGTAGCCGATGCGGCTGCCGAAGATCACATGGCTGTCGGCCCAATAGCTGTTGGCGTAGTCCACGGCGATGCGCGAGGCGTATTCGGTATTGAGCGCAGCGTACAGGCCGGACGCGTGATCGAAGCGCAGCTCGGCCTGGTAGGCGTGGCGCGGCAGGCCTGGCAGGCGGTTGCTGCCGAAACGCGCATCGTGGCGATAGCGGAGGTCGCTGAAGGTGTACGCCTGACGCAGCGACAGGCGGCCCGGTGCAGCCTGCCACAGGGTGCTGTCCAATCCGGCTTCGATGCCGCGGTGCACGGTGGGGCTGGCGTTGTTCTCGGCGATGAACAGGTTCGGCACCGGTTGCAGCTCGACGCTCAGCAGTTCGTGGTTCACGTGTGCGTAGTAGCCGGTCAGTGCCCAGCGACCCAGCGCCGCGTCACCGCGCGCGCCCAGTTCCAGCGTGGTGGCCGTCTGGTTCTGCATCGGCACCGGCGTGCGCTGGCGGCCGGTGGACGGGCCATTGCCCGGCCCGAAGTACTGGTTGGAGCCCCAGATCATCGACCACGGGTGCGGTGCTTCCACCGAGCGGCTTAGGTTGCCGAACCACTGGGTCTGGGCGCTGTGCTGCCACGTGAAGCCCAGTCGGGGCGCGTAGTCCCAGTCGTGGTCGCGCAGGCGGCCGCCGCTGCTCGGCCAGGTCACCTGCACATCGCGGCGGGTGTTGATCAGTGCCAGCCCGGTCTGCATGCGCAGGCGGTCGTTGAAGGCCAGGGTGTTGCTGACGTGCAGCGTGCTGTCTGTGCCGTGGTGGCGGAAATCACGCGTGCGCGTGCCGGCGGCATAGCCGTTGCTGGCAAAGCGCAGCGACTCGCGCACATCGGCGTCCAGATCGTGGGTGACGCGCAGGCCGACCGTGGTTTCGCTGTCCAGGCCGAACAGCCGGTGGCGGCGGCGATAGTCCAGCGTGCCGTTGAGGTTGGCGTAGTCCAGCTGCTGGCGGTACAGGCTCTCGTTCAAGTCCATCGGGTACGTGTGATAGACCAGCCCGGCCTGCAGCGAGGAATCCTCATCGATCTGCAGCGTGGTGACGTTGCCCACCCACGTGCTGCCCGGCTGCGGGCGACGCGCATCGATGGCCAGGTTGGCCGCATTCGCGGCACGTGGGTCGTTGCGGATCTGATCGCGGGTCAGGCGACCGGGCGTTTCGTGATTGGTCTCGCGGTAGCGCACGAAGAAGCGCGTCTGCAGATCGGGTGTGATCTGCCAGCCGATGTTGGCCATCGCGCCCTTGCCGTCGCCGCGCGCATGGCGCTGGTAACCGTCGAATTCGGTATCGGTGTAGGCCAGGAAGTAGTCGACATCACCACTGACGCCGCCCCAGCTGATGCCGCGCTTCTGGTAGCCACGGCTGCCGGCTTCGTAGTGCAGCTGCAGGCCCGCCGAATCACGACCGCTGCGGCTGACGTAGTCGATGGCGCCGCCCAGCGCCAAGGCGCCACGCTCGAAACCATTGGCGCCGCGCAGGACTTCCACGCGCGACAACCACAGCGGTTCCAGCAGCTCGTAGGGCGTGCCGCCTGGGCCGGTCAGTGGCAGACCGTCGATCGACACCGCAATGCCCGAGGCGTGCGCGCCCGGGCCACGGTTGATGCCCGAGCCACGGATCGAGATCTTGGTGCCCTCGTTGCCCGGCGACTGCGCGCTGATGCCTGGCTGGTAGGCCAGCACATCGGCGCTGCTGGACAAGCGGCTGTCCCCCTTGGCTACGTCAATCACGTTGCCGGCGCCGGGTACGCGCTTCAGCGCCTCGCGCGCCTGCGCGCTGGCATCGGCGGCAGCGGTGACCTGCACCGCATCCAGCGTGGTGGCCTGCGGGGCCGCAGCGGCGGTGGAGGAGAGGCCAAGAGAAACGGCCAGGAACAACAGCGACGGGGCGGGGCGGTACGACGAGAGCGACATGCGGGAATGCTGTAAACCACGAAAGTGGCGCGCAAGTTAACAGGTCGGCGGCGTCACGTCACCCATCGGCGGCGTATGGCCGCCCGCGCTCCTTGTAGAGTCGAGCTTGCTCGACTGTCTTTCGCTTTCTGTAGAGTCGAGCCTTGCTCGACTCTACAGAGCCGGCTTCGCCAGCCCCTTGGCCTTTGCATACAGCCGATCGGCCGCTTCCTTCTCACCCAGCGCCGCATGGCATTCCGCCAGGCTGTCCCACGCATTTGCCGAATCCGGATACAGCTCGGTGTTGAGCGCGAACACCTTCACTGCCTTGCGTGCCCCGAGGCTTTCGCGGATCGCGTAACCATCGGCATTGATCGCGCGTTCCAATTCACTGGCAGCAACCTTGTTGCTGTCGCGCAGCCAGCGATGCACTGCTTCGGCCGAGCCGGCGCTGTCATCCAGCGCATACGCGATCAGTCGCTCGGACAACGCCGCATGCGGAAACTCCTCGGGTGCGGCCACCGCCATCGTGCTCTCGACCAGCGTGCTCGACCAGACATTGCGGGTGCTGCCGTTGGTCAGGTACACGAACACCCAGTAGCCGTTGGCCAGCGTGCCCTTGTAGGCCAGCCGCGCACGTACACGGGTGCCGCCATCGTGGCCGACCTGGGTGTAGCCGTCGCTGCGGGTGGTGTCCCAACCGGTGGAGAAGAAATTGCCGCCGCCGCCGCTCAGCTTCTGCGGCTGCCAGAGCGTTTCCAGCGTGGACGTGCGCAGCAGCTTGCCGGTCGCCAGCGCCTGCAGGAATCGGTTCATGTCGCCCACGGTGGTCTGCAGGTCGGCGTGGCCCCAACCGTAGTCCGGCCAGGGGTCTTCGTTTGCTGGTTGCAGCTGACCGTCCTTGCCGATGTACGGCACCGCTGCGCGCTGCGGCGGCACGCTGGCTGCTCCCCATGAAGTGCGGGTCATCTTCAGCGGCTGCAGGATGCGTTCGCGTGCGATGGCCGGGTAGGGCTTGCGGCAGTGCGCTTCCAGCAACGCCGTCAGTACCAGGTAGTTGGCCTGGGTGTACTGCACGCGGCTGCCGGTGGCGAACTGCATCGGTGCCGCGCCGGCCACCTTCAGTGCAGCGCCAAGGTTAGGCGCCACACCGGGGTAGCCCTTGCTCACCCAGCGGTTGTCCACGCGATCGTAGTACTCGCCGATGCCGGAGCTGTGGTTGAGGAAATCGCGTACGTGAATCGCCTGCCATGCCGTCGGTAGGTCCGGAACATAACGGCTGGCCGGTGCGTCCAGATCCACCTTGCCCTGGTCGACCAGCTGCATCACCAGTGTGCTGGTCAGCAGCTTGGCCATGGATTGCGCGGCGAAGATGGTATCGACAGTGGCCGGTGCATGCGTGGCCGGGTCGCGCTCGCCGCTGGCGCCCTGGTAGAGCACTTGGCCATTGTGTGCGACCAGTACCGCCTGGCCGGCGATGCCGTAGCGCTCGCGGTTGGCCTGCAGTTGGGTGTCGAGCTGAGCAGAGAGAGTGCCGGGAGCGCCACGTGCAGAAGCGATCGGAACGGCGAAGAGGGCACAGAGCAATGCGGCAGCAAGGGTGCGGTACATCGCGGTGTTCCATCAGCGGTGATGGCGCATGTTGGCCAGCGGCCGGCACCGGGTCAAGCGGGGCTGGCGGCAATGTGAATGAATGAATTTCCAATGGTCTGTCGTAAACAGCTCTTAGAATCTGATGAAGCACCAGATATAAGAGCGGCTCAGTCCACGCCGACGAAACAGTCCAAGATGGGAGGGACAATGGAAGATGATGAAGATTTCGCGCTCTTCATCGAGAGCTTCGGTGAGGCAACTGAACACGATCCGGTGCCAGAGACCGCGTTCTCCAAGTGGGCGGGCATCTTGCCTGAATCGCTCTTGAGCTATTGGCGTCGGGATGGATGGGCGAACTATGGCAATGGACGGCTGTGGACGGTGAATCCCGAGGACTACGAAGGCCTGATGCACATGTGGTTGTCTGGTACGCCATTTCCCCTGATCGATACCTACCATGTGTTTGCCAGAAGCGGGTTTGGACGGCTCTACCTGTGCGGCGAAGCATCAGGCGCTGGCGTGAGCATCGATCCGATCCGCAGTGAAGTATTTGCTCTTCAGAACTGTTTGAGAACCAAGTCTCTCGCACGGCAGGAGGGTGGCATCAAGGCATTTTTCGCTTGCGCGGAGCTTGACGACTTTGATCTGATGGATGGGGCCGAAGAGCTGCCTTTCGACAGGGTTGTGAGCACTTGCGGGCACTTGATGGCGGATGAGATGTATGGCTTTGAGCCAGCGCTGGTTTGCGGCGGCGAAGTAGCCATTGGCAATCTGCGCAGGTTCAAGCTTCAGCCGCACCTGCACATGCTGAGGGAGTTCGCCGCGCCTGCGTTTCCACGCTATGCGAACAATGTGAAGCCGCTGGCCCGGAAGTGATCCGAAGGACCCAATCATGTAGAGCCGAGCCCATCTCGGCTGCCTTCCCTGGAAGCATTGAGCCGAGCATGGCTCGGCTCTACAGGTGCCTTCCGGTAGTGGGGGGGGTGCCGGCCGCTGGCCGCCACCCCTGCGATCAGCCAAGGATGCCCGGCAGATCCAGCCTCTTTTCCTTCGCGCAGTCGATCGCGATTTCATAGCCTGCATCGGCATGGCGCATCACGCCTGTGGCCGGGTCGTTCCACAGCACGCGGCCAATCCGCTTGGCCGCGGCCTCGGTACCGTCGCAGACGATCACCATGCCGGCGTGCTGCGAGAAGCCCATGCCGACGCCGCCACCGTGGTGCAGCGAGACCCAGGTCGCGCCACTGGCGGTGTTGAGCAGAGCGTTCAGTAGCGGCCAGTCGGACACGGCATCGGAGCCGTCGGCCATTGCCTCGGTCTCGCGGTTCGGCGACGCCACGCTGCCGCTGTCCAGGTGGTCACGGCCGATCACCACGGGTGCCTTCAGTTCGCCGTTGGCCACCATTTCGTTGAAGGCCAGGCCGAGGCGATCACGGTCACCCAGGCCGACCCAGCAGATGCGCGCCGGCAGGCCCTGGAACTTGATCTTCTCTGCGGCCATGTCCAGCCAGCGGTGCAGGTGCGGGTTGTCCGGAATCAGTTCCTTCACCTTGGCGTCGGTCTTGGCGATGTCTTCCGGATCGCCGCTCAGTGCGGCCCAGCGGAACGGGCCGATGCCGCGGCAGAACAGCGGGCGGATGTAGGCCGGCACGAAACCGGGGAAGTCGAAGGCATTGGCCACGCCTTCCTCCAGTGCCATCTGCCGCAGGTTGTTGCCGTAGTCCACGGTCGGCACGCCCAGCGCGTGGAAGCCAAGCATGGCGCGGATGTGGTTGGCCATCGACGCGCGCGCGGCTTTCTCCACTTCCTTGGGCGCGGAGACACGTTTCTCATCCCACTGCTCGACCGTCCAGCCCTGCGGCAAGTAGCCGTTCACCGGGTCGTGCGCGGAGGTCTGGTCGGTCAGCAGGTCCGGCTTCACGCCGCGCTTGAGCAGTTCAGCCAGTACATCGGCGACATTGCCGAGCAGGCCCACCGACTTCGGCGTACCGGCCTTGCACGATTCGTCGATCAGGCGCAGCGCTTCGTCCAGATTGTCGGTCCAGGTGTCGAGGTAGCCGGTGCGCAGTCGCATGTCGATGCTGCTCTTGCGGCATTCGACGGCCAGGCAGGAGGCGCCGGCCATCACGGCAGCCAGCGGCTGTGCGCCACCCATGCCACCGAGGCCACCGGTGAACAGCCACTTGCCGGTCAGGTCGCCACCGAAATGCTGGCGGCCCATCTCCACGAAGGTCTCGTAGGTGCCCTGCACGATGCCCTGCGCGCCGATGTAGATCCAGCTGCCGGCAGTCATCTGGCCGTACATGGCCAGGCCCTTTTTATCCAGCTCGTTGAAGTGGTCCCAGTTGGCCCAGCGCGGCACCAGGTTGGAATTGGCGATCAGCACGCGCGGCGCATCGACGTGGGTGCGGAACACGCCCACCGGCTTGCCCGACTGCACCAGCAGGGTCTGGTCGTCGTCCAGGCGCTTGAGCGTCTCGACGATGGCATCAAAACTCTCCCAGTCGCGCGCGGCGCGGCCGATGCCGCCATACACCACCAGTTCCTGCGGCCGTTCGGCCACGTCCGGGTGCAGGTTGTTCATCAGCATGCGCAGTGGCGCTTCGGTCAGCCAGCTCTTGGCGTTCAGCGTGGTGCCGGTCGGCGCGGCAATGGTGCGGGACGGGTCGTTGCGGGTCATGCGGCGCTCCGGTTCGTAGCGAATTCAAGGCAGGCATTGAGCACCTGCGCCAGGGTGTGGCGCAGCGGTGCGGCGTGGTCGGGGTCGAGCGGGGTGGGCCAGCTGTGTTCGTCCACCTGGTCCGGCAGGGGTTCGTGCATGTAGCCGCGGCAGGCCAGTTCCATCTGCAGGCTGTGCACGCCGCCGGCGACGTTGCTGTAGTGGCGGGTGATCCAGCCGCCCTTGAAGCGGCCGTTACGCACCTGGCTCATGCCACTGATCTTCAGCAGGTTCTCCACCACATCGCTCAACGCGTTGTCGCAGGAGGTGTCCGGCGCGCCGGAGGGGCCGGCGGTACCGAGATTGAACTGCGGCAGTTCACCGTCGAACAGGTGCGGGATATGCGAGCGGATCGAGTGCGCGTCATACACCACGACAGTGCCGAACTTCGCGCGCAGGCGCGTGATCTGTGCGGCCAGGACATCGTGGTAGGGCAGGAAATACGTGTCGCGGCGGCGCGCAATTTCCACGTCATCCGGTTCCCGGCCCGCGTGGTACAGCGGCTGGTTGTCGAAGGTGGTCAGCGGGCACAGGCCGGTGGTGTTCTGGCCTGGGTACAGCGACACACCGCTGGGATCACGATTGAGATCAATCACCGAACGTGAGATCGCCGAGCGCACCGTGGTCGCGCCCATGCCGCGCACGAAGTCGTACAGTTCGTGCACCCACCAGTCGGCATCGCGGCGGGCCAGCCACGGTGAGTGGTAGTCGCCGATCAGGTCGTGCGGCAGTTCGCTGCCCGTATGCGGGAAGCTGACGATCAACGGGGCATCGCCTTCGTGCACCGTCAGCCATTCGGGAAGGGCACTCATGCCTGCGGTTCCACGGTTGGCAGAAGCCCGGCCAAGCCCTGCGCCAGCGCGCCACTGCGCACCAGGTTGGTGGCGGTCACCATGTCCGGGTGGAAGTAGCGGTCTTCTTCCAGCGTCGGCACCTGTGCACGCAGGGTGGCGCGCACGGCTTCCAGCGCGGTGCTGGAGCGCAGCGGCGCGTGGAAGTCGCAGCCCTGCGCGGCGGCCAGCAGCTCGATGCCGATCACGTTGGCGGCGTTCTCGGCCATCTGCATCAGGCGGCGCGCACCGTGTGCGGCCATCGACACATGGTCTTCCTGATTGGCCGAGGTCGGGATCGAATCGACGCTGGCCGGGTAGGCGCGCTGCTTGTTTTCCGAGACCAGCGCGGCGGCGGTCACCTGCGGAATCATGAAGCCGGAATTCAGGCCCGGGCGTGGGGTCAGGAACGCCGGCAGGCCGGACAGCGCCGGGTCGACCAGCATCGCCAGGCGGCGCTCGCTGATCGAACCGATCTCGCACACCGCCATCGCCAGCATGTCGGCGGCGAAGGCGACCGGCTCGGCGTGGAAGTTGCCGCCGGACAGTGCTTCGCCGGTGTCGGTGAACACCAGCGGATTGTCGGACACGCCGTTGGCTTCGATTTCCAGCGTGGTCGCGGCCTGGCGCAGGATGTCCAGCGCTGCGCCCATCACCTGCGGCTGGCAGCGCAGGCAGTACGGATCCTGCACGCGCACGTCGTTGTCACGATGCGATTCGCGGATGTCCGAGCCCTGCATCAACGTGCGCAGGGTGGCGGCCGTGGCGATCTGCCCGCGCTGGCCGCGGATGGCATGGATGCGCGGGTCGAACGGGGTATCCGAGCCCTTGGCCGCTTCCACCGACAGCGCGCCGGTGACCAACGCGGCCTGGAACACGGTTTCGATCTCGAACAGGCCGGCCAGCGCATAGGCGGTGGAGAACTGGGTGCCGTTGAGCAGGGCCAGGCCTTCCTTCGCGCCCAGCTCGATCGGTTGCAGGCCGACACGTGCCAGTGCGTCGACCGCCGGTAGGCGTTCGTCACCGATGAAGGCTTCGCCGACGCCCAGCATCACGCTGGCCAGGTGCGAGAGCGGCGCCAGGTCACCCGAGGCACCCACCGAGCCCTGTGCGGGCACCACCGGCAGCACGCCCTTGACCAGCATTGCTTCCAGCAGCAGCAGGGTTTCCTCGCTGATGCCCGAAGCACCCTGCGCCAGGCTGACCAGCTTCAGCGCCATCATCAGGCGCACCACGCTGGCGGGCATCGGCTCGCCAACACCGGCAGCGTGCGAGAGCACGATGTTCCGCTGCAGGGTGGCCAGGTCTTCGCGCTCGATGCGCACGCTGGCCAGCTTGCCGAAGCCGGTGTTGATGCCATAGACCGGCGCGCCCTTGGCGACGATGGCGGCGACGGCCGCCGCACTGGCGCGCACCACCGGCAGCGCGGCCGGGTCCAGTGCAAGCGGCGCACCGCGATAGGCCTGCCGCCACTGGGCGAGGGTGACATGGCCGGGGCGAAGAACCAGGGTGTTGCTCATGTGTTGCTCCAGGAGGCAGGCAGGTCGGGCTGTCCGCGCACCACGCGCGCGTGCAGCGGGTTGAATCCAATGCGATAGACCAGATCGGCGGGGGCGTCGATGTCCCAGATCGCCAGGTCGCAGTCCAGGCCCACGGCCAGGCGGCCGATTCGGTCGCCACGGCCCAATGCGCGCGCCGCCTCACGGGTGAAGCCGGCGATGCATTCGTCCACGGTCAGGCGGAACAGGGTCGCGCCCATGTTCATCGCCAGCAGCGGGCTGGTCAGTGGCGAGGTACCGGGGTTGCTGTCGGTGGCCAGCGCCAACGGCACGCCGGCCGCACGCAGCGCCGCGATCGGTGGCAGGGTGGTATCGCGGGTGAAATAGAAGGCGCCGGGCAGCAGCACCGCCACGGTACCCGCCGCGGCCATTGCGGCGATGCCGGCATCGTCCAGGTGTTCGATATGGTCGGCCGAGAGTGCACCGAAGCTGGCGGCCAGTTCGGCGCCATGCTGGTTGCTCAGCTGCTCGGCGTGGATCTTGATCGCCAGTCCGTGTGTGTGCGCGGCTTCGAAAACCTGCCGTGCCTGCGCCGGCGAGAAGGCGATGTTCTCGCAGAACACATCCACTGCTTCGGCCAGGCCTTCGGCGGCGATGGCCGGGATCATCACATTGCACACCTCGTCGGTGTACTCCTGTGCTTCACGGCCCGGCGGAATCGCGTGTGCGCCGAGGAAGGTGGTCACCACGTTGACCCGGCATTCCTCGCCCAGCGCACGCGCCACCTGCAGCTGCTTGCGTTCGTCGGGCAGGGTCAGGCCGTAGCCGGACTTGATCTCGAGGGTGGTCACGCCCTCGGCGCGCATTGCCAGCAGGCGCGGCCGGCTTTCGCGGGCCAGCTGTTCCGGCGTGGCGGCGCGGGTGGCGCGCACGGTGGAGACGATGCCGCCGCCGGCACGGGCGATGTCGGCATAGCTGACGCCCTGCAGGCGCTGCTCGAATTCGTTGGCGCGGTTGCCGGCGTAGACCAGGTGGGTGTGGCAGTCGATCAGGCCGGGCGAAATCCAGCGGCCTTCGCCGTCGATTCGGGTGGTCGGCTGCAGGTGGGCATCGCTGCCGGCCGCGCCGACATGGACGATGCGGCCGTTGGCACAGGCCAGTACGCCATCGCGGATGACACCCAGCCCCTCGCCATCGAGGGTGATCAGGTGAACGTTGGACCAGAGGGTATCGACGTGCATGGCATCCACAACGCGGCTGTGCTTATATGTCTATACAATATAGGCGTCCATTTCGGGTTGTCCAGCCATGTCCGATTCGCGTTCCCCGCACAGTTTCCATGCCGCCCACGCCCTGCTGGTCGAGGGTTGGGCCCGCGATGTCCGCCTGCAGGTGCAGGACGGTCGCATCACGGCGATCAGTACGGGGCAGGGCGCGCAGGCGGGTGACACCCGCGTCGGCATCCTGGTGCCGGGCCTTCCCAATCTGCACAGCCATGCCTTCCAGCGCGGCATGGCCGGGCTGACCGAGATCGGCGGCGGCGACGGTGACAGCTTCTGGAGCTGGCGCGAGCTGATGTACCGCTTCCTGGCCCATCTGCGCCCGGACGCGGTGCAGGCCATCGCCGCCCAGGCCTACATGGAAATGCTGGAAAGCGGCTTCACCCGCGTCGGCGAATTCCATTACCTGCACCATGATGCTGACGGCCGGCCGTATGCCAACCGTGCCGAGATGAGCGCGCGGATTGCGGCGGCGGCCGACCAGACCGGCATCGGGCTGACCCTGCTGCCGGTGTTCTATGCGCATGCCGATTTCGGCGGAGCGGCACCGAACCCCGCGCAGCGACGCCTGATCCACGACGTGGACGGCTTCGCGCAGCTGCTGGACGCCGCGAAGCCGTCTTTGGCCGCGCTGCCCGATGCGGTGCTCGGCATTGCCCCGCACAGCCTGCGTGCAGTCACCGGCGAGGAATTGAGTGCTTTGCTGCCGCTGACCGACGGCCCGGTGCACATCCATATCGCCGAGCAGGTACGTGAAGTCGAGGCCTGCCTGGCCTGGAGCGGCCAGCGCCCGGTGCAGTGGCTGTACGACCATGCGCCGGTGGATGCGCGCTGGTGCCTAGTGCATGCCACCCACATCACCGACGATGAGCGCGCCGCCATCGTGGCCAGCCAGGCGGTGGCCGGCCTGTGCCCGATCACCGAGGCCAATCTGGGCGATGGCCTGTTCCCGATGCAGGCGTTCGCGCGCGAGGGTGGGCGCTTCGGTGTCGGCTCCGATTCCAATGTGCTGATCGACGCGGCCGAAGAACTGCGCCTGCTTGAGTACGGTCAGCGCCTGACCCTGCGCGGGCGCAATGTGCTGGCCCCGGATGCCACCCGCAGCACCGGCCGCTTCCTGTTCGAGGGAGCACTGCACGGTGGCGCGCAGGCACTGGGCGTGGCCGCCGGCCTGCAGGTCGGCGTCAGTGCTGACCTGGTCGAGCTGGATGCCGCACACCCCGCGCTACAGGCGCGGCAGGACGACGCATGGCTTGACAGCTGGGTGTTCGCCGCACGTAATGGCGCGCTGCGATCGGTCTGGCGCCATGGCCGCCAGTGCGTGGCCGACGGCCGCCACCTGCAACGCGAGGCGATCACCAGAGCCTTCGCTGCCGCCCTGCGCGGCGTGCTGGGCTGATCGCCTCCCGCCACCGAGACCCCATTACGTGAAGGCCAGCAAGTCCGCCACGCTCAACCAGCGTATCCGCAGCGATCTGGAAAGCCGCATCCTCAGCGGAGAGTGGGCGCCGGGCTTCCGTATTCCGTACGAGCACGAGCTGATGGAGCAGTACGGCTGCTCACGGATGACGGTGAACAAGGTGCTGACCGCGCTGGCCGAGAGCGGCATGATCGAGCGTCGCCGCCGCGCTGGTTCGTTCGTGGCGCGGCAGCCCCCGCACCTGGAGCAGGTGGCGCTGGAGATTCCCGATATCGCGATGGAAGTGGGTTCGCGTGGCCATCAGTACGCGTATCGTCTGCTGCAGCGCGACCTGCGCCTTGCAGATGCCGGCAATGCCGGTGAAGTCGAGCTGGCCGGCAGCGAAATGCTGCTGGCGATGCGCTGCCTGCACCTGGCCGACGGCCGCCCGCTGGCGCTGGAGCATCGTCTGATCAGCCCGGTGGGCGTGCCGGAGGTGCTGGAGGTCGACTTCAGTACCACCGCGCCGGGCAGCTGGCTGCTGCAGAACGTGTCCTGGACCCGTGCCCAGCACCGCATCAGCGCCTGGGGCGCGGATACCGCCACCGCCAAGCTGCTGGACGTGAAGCCCGGTACCGCCTGCCTGGTGATCGAGCGCCTGACCTGGCGCGGCGAGCAGCCGATCACTCGTGTGCGCCAGGTGTTCCTGGGGGATGCCTGGGATCTGGTGGCGCGCTTCGCGCCGGGCGCGCGATAGGGATTCCATCCACGCATGGCGTGGATCTACTGGGCCGAAACGACTGTCGCCTTGAACTCTGTCGGGGCGTGTGTACGATGTGTATCGTCCCTGCATGAAGAGCAGGGACCTCATCCGGGATCTGGAAGCGGCAGGTTGGATCTGTCGCCGGATCCGCGGGTCCCATCATGTATTCGTGCACCCGCAGCACCCTCACATCATCACCGTTCCTCACCCAAGGAAGGATCTGGGGAAAGGGCTGGTGCAGGCGTTGCGGAAGCTCGCAGGACTGACGTAGGAGGGCCCATGCGATATCCAGTCTTGATCGAGGCAGGCGATGAGCGCACCGCGTGGGGTGTGGTCGTTCCAGATCTGCCGGGGTGCTTCTCGGCGGCCGATACGCTTGATGATGCGCTCAGCGCTGCCGAGGAAGCTGCACTCGCCTGGATTGATGCGGCCCTGGATGAGGGGCGTTCGATTCCGACACCTTCCGCGCCGCAGAAGATCGCCGACGAGGCATCCAAGGACATCCGTTGGATTCTTGCGTACATCTGCATTGATCCGGCTCTGCTGGACGATACCATCGAGCGGGTCAATATCAGCCTGCCACGCCGGATCCTGGCGAGGCTGGATGCGCAGGCCAGAGCGGCGGGTGAATCGCGCTCCAGTTACATCGCCCATCTCGCGGCATTGGGCTGAGCAGGCGCCATGTAGAGCCGAGCCATGCTCGGCTGCTGTTGGCGCGATGCGCGATGAGTCGAGCGTGGCTCGACTCTACAAGGGCATCCATGCATGGCGTCGATCTACGGACACCCCAATCAATACGTGGCGCACTGCCGCCAGCGCACCGGCTCATCCACGCCGGGGCGGGCGTTGAGCTGGATGCGCACGTTGCGCAGGGCGGGGTAGTGCAGCACTTCCTCGCAGACCTGCGGCCAGACCGCGTCCAGCTCGCCCGTGCGGTTGATCGCCAGCGTCTGCCGGGTCAGCCAGACCCCGCTGGCGATACCGGGCTTGCCGGCCAAGGCACGGGACAGATCGGCCTGGAAGCGCTCCAGCGTGGCGGCATCAGGGTTGGGGTTGCTGCGCGCGTCGGCTGAGGGCGCGGCCGGTGCAGGCGCAGCGGCCGGCGGCGTGGTGGCCGGCGGCGTGGTGGCGGGGGCCGGCGCCGGTTCGGGCGCCGC
>NZ_JAWJTG010000046.1:0-38983 GCF_032911605.1 Stenotrophomonas mexicanensis | reverse complement strand
GAGCAGGGGATTGAAAATCCCCGTGTCGGCGGTTCGATTCCGTCTTCGGCCACCACTTTCGAAGGCCTGCAGAAATGCGGGTCTTTTTTTTCCGGAAACCGGGTTTGATCACGGTTGCCACACAATTTGGCCGAGTAGCTCAGTTGGTAGAGCAGGGGATTGAAAATCCCCGTGTCGGCGGTTCGATTCCGTCTTCGGCCACCATCTTTAGAGACCTGCAGAAATGCAGGTCTTTTTTTTGCGCGACCGTGCCTGCCGTCTCTGTAGTACCGTCCTTGGTTCACTGCATGGAGCACTGATGACATGGATGACACCCCTTCCCTGTCCCAACTACGGCAATCGCTGCGTCGCCTGCAATGGCTGGTTGCCGGGCTGTCCGTATTGTTGCTTGGCTTGGCCGCAGTCACGGCCTGGCTGCTTTCGCAGCGCGATGCCCCATTACACGTCGATCATTTGAGCACGCGGCAGCTGCAGGTACTCGACGAGCACGGCGTGGTACGGGTGGAGATTGGCCAGGACAGCGTAGAAGAAGGGCGACGAAGCCGCGCTGCCGGCATCCTGATTTTCGACGCTTCCGGCGCCGAGCGAGGCGGCCTGAGCACGTTCGAGGACAACAGCGTCGCTCTTGCTCTGGACGCCCCGAAGGGACAGGGCGAGGACCGGTGGCGGGACCGGGCCGGACTCCGTGTGGACGCCGACGGCTCCGCGCAACTGCTGCTGACCGACAATCTGACCCGCGGCACAGTACGCCTGCATTCCAAGGGAACTGGCGGCGGAGGGCTGGACACCTTCAAATGGGATATGGGCAGCGGCACGTTGCATACGCGGACACTTACCTTTGACGGCGACGAGCGCAGTCAACGCCCGTTCGAGCAGTAGCCGCAACTGACGACGGCAATGGTGCCGGCGCATGGAACCTTTACACGCGCCCGTGGCCGCTCGCCTAAGCTCAGGACTCCTGCCTGGAGCCTGCCGATGCCTCTGCGCCCCACCCTGCTTGCCTGCCTGCTGCTGGCCGCCTCCCCGGTGATCGCCGCCGAACCGGTGCGCGCAGTCGACACGCTGGACATCGACCGCTACGCAGGCCAGTGGCACGAGATCGCGCATCTTCCGGTGTCGTTCCAGAAGCAGTGCGTCGGCGAGATCACCGCCAACTACGGGCTGCGCCGCGATGGCCGCATCAGTGTCACCAATGCCTGCCGCAACGGCGACGGAGAACGCGTGGTTGCTGAAGGCGTGGCACGCCCGGTTGCCGGCCATCCCGGCCAGTTGCAGGTGCGCTTCGTGCCGGACTGGCTGAGCTGGGTGCCACTGGTCTGGGCGGACTACTGGGTCCTGGCACTGGACCCGGACTATCAGTGGGCGTTGGTCGGTGAGCCGGACCGTAAGTACCTGTGGATCCTCTCGCGCCTGCCGGAAATGGATCGCGCCCGGTTCGAACAGTTGAAAGAGAAAGCCGAGACGATGGGCTACGACCTCGGCCCACTGCGCCTGATGGCTCCGATTCGCGACACGCCCGCCGACTGAACCGCGCCGCATCCGGCGCACCACGCGCGCGCCATCCGGCGCCGCGCACGCCCGGCCGCCATCTTCACGCGCTACCCTCTGCGACGGGTCGCCACAGGCGATCCAAACGAACATACGCCGTAGTATGCTTATCCAACGCACCCCTCCAGAGGACCTGCGCCCATGCTCCACCGCTTCCGTATCGCCTTGATCGTCCTGTGCACCCTCGCCCTTGTTGCCTGCAACAACGGCATCGTCAAGCGTGTTTCGGAACCGGCGGCCAGCCTGCAGCAGCTGACCGTGCGCGCCGACGGCAACTGGACCGTAGCCCTGCGCCTGCAGAACTACAGCTCCATGCCCATGACCTTCGATGACGTCGCGCTGGCGCTGACCGTCGGCGACAGCGACGCCGGCACCCTGCAGGCCACGCCGGGCATTTCCATCGGCGGCACCTCGGCCGACGTCATCCAGGTCAATCTGGTGCCCAGCTCGGCCGCACGCCTGGTAGTGGCCGATGCGCTGGCCAGCAACCGCACCCTGGCCTATGGCCTGAAGGGAACGGTGGCAGCCACGCCGCAGGAAAAGAAGCAGCGCAGCTTCGACATCAGCAGCCGCAGCACCCTCAACCAGGCCCCGGGCCTGCCGGGCGTGCTGCGCTGACTCCCGCTTTCCGCCGCGGCGCCCGGCGCCGCTCCCCCTGTCCCTGATCAAATCGAGACGTACCGATGAGCAGCTACACTGCCCCGCTTTCCGACCTCCGTTTCGCCCTGCACGATGTGCTCAAGGTCGAACCCCTGTTCGCCCGCCTGGGCTTCACCGACGCCACCGCCGACGTGGTCGATGCCGTGCTGGAAGAAGCCGGCCGCTTCAGCGCCACCGTGCTGGCCCCGCTCAACAGCGTCGGCGACGAGATCGGCTGCGTGCTCGACCAGGCCACCGGTGAAGTGACCACCCCGCCCGGCTTCAAGCAGGCCTACGACCAGTTCGTCGATGGCGGCTGGACCGGCCTGACCGCCTCGCCGGAGCTGGGCGGCCAGGGCCTGCCGCACACCCTGGGCGTGCCGCTCAACGAGATGATCAACGCCGCCAACCTGGCCTGGGGCAACTTCCCGCTGCTCTCGCACGGCGCCATCGAAGCGCTGAAGCAGCACGGCGAGGCTTGGCAGCACGAGGCCTTCCTGAAGCCGCTGATCGAGGGCCGTTGGACCGGCACCATGTGCCTGACCGAGCCGCACTGCGGCACCGACCTGGGCCTGCTCAAGACCAAGGCCGAGCCGAATGCCGATGGCAGCTACTCGATCACCGGCACCAAGATCTTCATCACTGCCGGCGAGCACGACCTGACCGGCAACATCGTGCACCTGGTGCTGGCCAAGCTGCCTGACGCGCCCCCGGGTGCCAAGGGCATCTCGCTGTTCGTCACCCCGAAGTTCAAGGTCGACCGCGATGGCAACGTCGGCGAGCGCAACGCGCTGCGCTGCGGCTCGATCGAGCACAAGATGGGCATCAAGGGGTCGGTCACCTGCGTGATGAACTTCGATGGTGCGCAGGGCTACCTGGTCGGCCAGCCGCACAAGGGCCTGCAGGCCATGTTCACCATGATGAACACCGCACGCCTGGGCGTCGGCCTGCAGGGCATCGGCCTGTCCGAGCGCGCCTACCAGAACGCACTGAAGTACAGCCGTGAGCGCCTGCAGTCGCGCGCCCTGAGCGGCGCCAAGTTCCCGGACAAGCCGGCCGACCCGATCCTGGTCCACCCGGATGTGCGCCGCATGCTGCTGACGGTGAAGTCGCTGGTCGAAGGCAGCCGCCTGCTGGCCCTGCACGCCGCCACCCTGATCGACGTCGCCCACCACGCCGAGGATGCCGCCGAGCGCGAGCGCGCCGACACCCTGGTGAGCTTCCTGACCCCGATCTCCAAGGCCTGCCAGACCGAATGGGGCATCGAGAACACCTACAACGCCCTGCAGTGCTTCGGTGGCCACGGCTACATCCGCGAACACGGCATGGAGCAGCTGGCCCGCGATGCCCGCATCACCACGCTATATGAAGGCACCACCGGCATCCAGGCGCTGGACCTGATCGGCCGCAAGACCGCGTCCAGCCAGGGCGCCGGCCTGAAGCTGATGCTGGCCGAGATCGAGGCGTTCGCCAAGGCCAACGAAGGCAACGAAGCGCTGGCCGAGTTCATCGGCCCGCTGCGCGCCAAGGCCGCCGAATGGGGCAAGCTGACCATGGATGTGCTGCAGCGTTCGGCCGCCAATCCGGACGAACTCGGCGCAGCCAGCTACGACTACCTGTTCTATTCGGGTTACGTGGTGCTGGCTTACTGGTGGGCCCGCAGCGTGGCGGCCGCCGATGCCAGCGCGCACGGCGCCGCTTTCGCGCAGGGCAAGCGCGAGACCGCACGGTTCTACTTCGCCCGCGTGCTGCCGCGCACCCTCGCCCACGCCGCCGCGATCCAGGCCGGCGCCGCCCCGCTGATGGCGATGGACGACGAGCGCTTCGGCGCCTGAGCCGGGCTGCGCCCGGCACCCGCGGTAGTGCCGGCCGCTGGCCGGCACCCGCAACAGCAACAGCAACAGCAACGGCAACGGCAAGAGCTGGCTTCCTGCGGGGTGGCGAGGTGGGTCCAATTGCGGGGGACGGCGCAAGTACGTCCCTGTAGCCTCGGTCGCGCCATCCATGGCGCTCACGCCCCCGCAACCGGACCCACCCCGCCTTCGACAGATTTCTGCTGCTGGTAGGTGTCGACCTTGGTCGACACCGTAGATCCACGCCATGCGTGGATGGAAACCACCGAAATCCATCTGGAGAAAAGCCCCCTTTTGTTAAAGGGGGCGCGCCGACAGGCGCGGGGATTAGGAAGAATGCGCGGGCAACCCAGCGCGCCAACGGCGGGCTGGGTTGCTAAAGGGGGTGCACCGACAGGTGCGGGGGATAGGAGGAATGCGTGGACCTGAATCTTGCGATTTGGGCATCGCCCTCGGGGCGATACACAAATCGTCAACATTCAGGTATAAGCTGTTCTCCCGATGGAGACAGACACTACACGCTTGGGTCTGATCGAAGCCGGAGCTCCGTTTTCTGCTCCGGGCGCCGAAGCATCGCCCAACGCCACGACGCTGCATCGCCCCGGTTCGGTCCGGCTGCTCTCGCTTGATGCCCACGGACGCGTACTGGACTGGATCACCTGGCAGGATGCGGCGTGCCTCTACGCCCGCGAAGCCGTCGCCTGGACACTCGGCGATCCCTGCCTGCACATCCACGGCGGCACCAACCGCTTCAGCGGCCTGCAGAGCGGCATGGACCTGCACCCGATCATCGCCGCCCGCGGCCACGCCCGCTCCCGCGCGATCGACCCCACGCCGAACCTGACCAACCCGGCCCTGTTCGCCCGCGACGCGCACCTGTGCATGTACTGCGGCCAGCAGTTCAACCGCCCCACGCTCACCCGCGACCACGTCATGCCGCTGTCCAAGGGTGGCCTGGACTGCTGGGAAAACGTGGTCACCGCCTGCTTCCACTGCAACTCGCGCAAGAGCGACCGCACCCCCCAGCAGGCCGGAATGCCGTTGCTGGCGGTGCCTTACCGGCCCAGCTGGATCGAGCATCTGATCCTGTCCAACCGCAACATCCTGGCCGACCAGATGGCCTTCCTGAAGGCGCAATTGCCCAAGCGGTCAAAACTGAGCACCTGAATCGCTGAAAATGCAACCCTCACCGTCCTGTCACGGGCGGCGGCGTTTGCTTGCCCCACCCCCGTTTGAGGGCGAAAATGGGCGTTCAGAACAAGTGCGAACATGATGATCGACTCTGCCCGCTATCCCCGCCTCGCGCGCATCCAGACACCGGATGACCTGCGCACGTTCGAAGAATCCGAATTGAGGGCGGTCGCCGACGAACTGCGCGCCTACCTCATCGAGTCGGTGGGCAAGAGCGGCGGCCACTTCGCCGCCGGCCTGGGCGTGATCGAACTCACCGTGGCCCTGCACTACCTGTACCAGACTCCGCAGGACCAGCTGGTCTGGGACGTCGGTCACCAGACCTACCCGCACAAGATCCTGACCGGTCGCCGCGACGAGATCCACACCGTCAAGCAGAAGGACGGCGTCGCGCCGTTCCCGAAGCGCGAAGAGAGCGAGTACGACACCTTCGGCGTCGGCCACTCCTCGACCTCGATCTCGGCCGCACTCGGCATGGCCATCGCCCGCCAGTCCGAAGGCGACAACCGCCAGGTCGTTGCAGTGATCGGTGATGGCGCAATGACCGCCGGCATGGCGTTCGAAGCGCTGATGCACGCCGGTGGCATGGAGCCCGAGCCGAACCTGCTGGTGATCCTCAACGACAACAACATGTCGATCTCCGAGGCGGTCGGCGGTCTGACCAAGATGCTCGGCCGCGCCACCGGCAGCCGCACGCTCAATGCGCTGCGCGAAGGCGGCAAGAAGATCCTCGGCGACAAGAAGAACAACCCGGCGCGCTTCGTGAAGCGCTGGGAAGAACACTGGAAGGGCATGTTCGTGCCGTCCACGATGTTCGAGGAAATGGGCTTCCACTACACCGGCCCGATCGACGGCCACGACATGCCGGCCCTGCTGTCCACGCTGAAGACGCTGCGCGCCTCCAAGGGCCCGAAGCTGCTGCACGTGATGACCACGAAGGGCAAGGGCTACGAGCCGGCCGAAGGCGACCAGATCGGTTACCACGCCGTCGGCCCGTTCGATCCGGACAAGGGCCTGGTGGCCAAGGCCGGTGCCAAGAAGCCGACCTACACCGATGTGTTCAGCGACTGGCTGTGCGATGCCGCCGCTGCCGAGCCACGCCTGTACGGCATCACCCCGGCGATGCGCGAAGGCTCCGGCCTGGTGCGTTTCAGCAAGGAATACCCGCAGCGCTATTTCGACGTGGCAATTGCCGAGCAGCACGCGGTCACCCTCGCCGCCGGCATGGCCACCCAGGGCGGCAAGCCGGTGGTGGCGATCTATTCCACTTTCCTGCAGCGCGCGTACGACCAGCTGGTGCATGACGTGGCCATCCAGGACCTGGACGTGCTGTTCGCGATCGACCGCGCCGGCGTGGTCGGTCCGGACGGCGCCACCCATGCCGGCAACCTCGACCTGAGTTTCCTGCGCTGCGTGCCGAACATGGTGGTGATGGCTCCGTCCAATGAAGCCGAGTGCCGGCAGATGCTAAGCACTGGCCTGCAGCATCCGGGCCCGGCTGCCGTGCGCTATCCGCGCGGCACCGGCACCGGCGTTGCCGCCGGTACCGACCTGTCCACCCTGCCGATCGGCAAGGGCGAGCTGCGCCTGCAGGGCAGCCGCGTCGCGCTGCTCGCCTTCGGCAGCACCGTCGCCGCCGCTGAGCAGGTCGGCCGCGAACTGGGTCTGAGCGTGGTCAACATGCGCTTCATCAAGCCGCTGGACCGCGAGCTGGTGCTGGCCGTGGCCGCCCAGCACGAGGGCCTGGTCACAATCGAAGACAATGTGGTGGCCGGCGGCGCCGGCTCCGGCGTCGGCGAACTGCTCAACGCCGAAGGCGTATTGCGCCCGATCCTGCACCTGGGCCTGCCAGACAGTTACCAGCACCACGCAAGCCGTGAGGACCTGCTGGCCGAAGCCGGTATCGATGCAGCGGGCATCCGCGCGGCGGTGCTCAAACGCTGGCCGCAGCTGGCTGCCGGGACCCCGCCGCTCAGCGCGGCAGGCTGAGGCCGGTCACCATCAGTAGATCCACGCATGGCGTGGATCTACTGCGGAACAGGGGTGCGGAACAGGGGTCGATCCACGCCATACGTGGAGACAGATGCAAAGTAGATCCACGCCGTGCGTGGATGGCGGGCTCCGGAACGATGATCTGGCCGGAAACCCCAACCCTCAGCCGTAGCTGACCGCTTCCACGAACGCGCCGCTGGCCTCCACCCGCACCGCAGCGCGCTGCCCGGTGTCGACGAAGTGGAGGCGTGCAAGGGTTTCAGCGAAATCGTAGGCCCGGGCACCATCGCGGAACTCGATCGGTTCCGGCCGGTCCGGGTGCAGCACGCGCCATTGGCGTTGCTCGCATTGCAGGCGGATCAACATGCAGCTCACTCCTTGAGGCAGCGTATCGACGGTGGCGGGACGCGCGTGCCGGTTACGGCAGACTTCATCGCGACGGATCAGGGGCACGCAGGGGTGCCCTGATCACAGAAGATACGACGTTCAAAATGTGAGCTGTATCAGATTATTCTGATTTTCGATGGGCGAGCTCAATTCACCTGGAATTGCGCCCGGCAGCCGTCGCTGACCCAGATGCCACGACGGTTCCAGCCCCAGGTCTGGCCCTCGATGCAGGCGCTGCGTGAATCCTGGCGCACCAGGCGCACACCACGACGGATGCGGGCATCACAGTACTCCTGGCGGTGGCCGTTGGAATGGCAGGTGATCACCTCACCCCCGCCCCAGCCATTGCCACCGTTGCCCCAGCCGTTGCCATGGCCACCACCCCAGCCACCGCCACGGCGGTACTCGCCAACGAACTCGGCACGGCAGCCCTGGGTGACCCACACACCGTAGCGCGATTGCCCCCAGGTCTCGCCTTCCACGCACGGCGAACCGGACAACTGGCGGATCATCCGGGCACGGCCTTCCAGGCGGCATTCATTGCTGCGGTTCTTGATCGATTCGCAGCGGACGATGCCGCCGCCATCACGACCGCCATAGCGATCGTCGTCATAACCGTAGCCATAGCTCTGCGCCTGCGCGCCGCCTGCGGCTGCCAGCATCGGCAGCAGCGTGCAGGCCAGGGTGCGCCAGGTGAGTGCCTTGCCCATCGGAATCTCCGGATGAATACGATGACGCAAGCATCCGGGATTCGTGGCGCGGCGCACAGGGGGGCGCACCACGGCGGTTTTTTCCCCATTCAAACAACTCAACCGTGGCTGACTGCGCCTCGGCCGGTGGCGTCACTCCCCGATATGGAGCGCATCCACGGTGCTGCCGAGCGCCTCGACCCGGACCGTGCTGCGCTGGCCGGTGCGACGATGGTGCTCGAGGGCCAGCGCAGCGGCCGCGTCGAAGGCATCGGCACCGCGGGCGTAACGGGTGGCGTCACCCGCCTTCGGATGCAACACGGACCAGTGCCGGGCAGTGCATTGGACAGTAAAGACCATGAGAAGCTCCTGCGGAAGGAAAAAGGCGGTGACAGGCGGCAGGGCCACGTGCCAGTACACCCTCAGGCTATCGATCGCGTCGGAGATGGCCCATCAGATTTGTACGAAAATGCCTCAGGATTCGGTCGGGCGCTTCCCAACCCTCACATCCCTGAGGCTGTTTAGTGAAGGCGTTCCGTGACCCTTGTCACGGAGTTGACGGAGCTTCACACTACCGTCACCAACAGGGGCCCCTTCCACATGCGCACCTTCTTCTCGCAGCAGCGCTGGACGCTGCTGAAGTTCTATTTCGTGGCCAGCTATCTGGTGCTGATTGAAGAGCTGATCCGCGCCGCCATGCACTGAGCGCTTGCTGGAGGGCTATTTGCGACAGACACTGTCGCTTTAGGCACGGAGCCCGCCCGATGAAAGCGCTTCTTCTGATTCCAGCCCTGCTGGTGCTGACCGCGTGCGCCAACCAGCACGACGCCGCCGAACGTGCCGATGCGGCGCCCACCTCGTCTGCGATACCGAAGGTGGGCGGCGATCGCGATGCCCACGGATGCATTGGTTCGGCCGGCTACCAGTGGTGCGAGCACAGCCAGCGTTGCGAACGCCCGTGGGAACTGGCACAGGCACAGGGCCTGGCCAATACCGCCGAGGCCATCGATGCCTACTGCGCGAAGCCGGCCAGCCCGGCACGCAAGTGAGGCGCGCACCCCATGGCTGAGCTGAGCCCGCTACCCACCCTGGCCCCGGGTCGCTACCGCCACTTCAAGGGCGGCGAGTACGAAGTGCTCGATATCGTCCGCAGCAGCGAGACGCTGGAGCCATTGGTGCTGTATCGCGCGCTCTATGGCGAAGGCGGCCTGTGGGTGCGCCCGTATGCCATGTTCGTCGAACAGGTACCGGGCGAACACGGACCGCAGCCGCGTTTCGCCCGCATCGACGCATGAAGGTTCCGCTGCCGGCCCTGGCCGGCAGCGCGGTGACACCACGGGCCTGCGTTACAATCGTACCGTCCAGTCGGTTTCTTCCCGCCATGTCCGCATCCCCCTCCCGCTCGCGCCGCAAGGCGCCCGACAGCGTGCGCCAGTCACTGCTGCAGGCCACCATTGAAGTGATCGGCCGAGATGGCCTGGCCGCGTTGACCGTGCAGGACGTCGCACGGGCCGCCGGTGTCAGCAAGGGTGCGCTGTTCCATCATTTCAGCAGCAAGCAGGCGCTGGTGGATGAAGCCATCGGAGCGCTCATCGGTGAATTCGAAGCGCGGGTACGTGCCCTGCTGCAGGAAAACCCCGAAGGGCATGGCCGTTTCAGCCGCGCCTATGTGCAGGCCAATTTCGAGCATCTGCTGCAGCAGGAACAGGACAACGACATCGGCCTGACCCTGGGCAACCTGATGGAACCAGCCCTGCTCGCGCATTGGCGTACCTGGAAGCGTGCGATGCTGGCCGAGTTCGCCGGCGAAGCCAACGATCCGCGACTGTATGCGGCGCGCTGCGCTGCCGATGGCTACTGGGCCACGGCCTATGGGCGTCCGCTGGACGAGGAAGAACGCGCCAACGCATTGGCGATGGCCGAACAGGCCCTGAAACTATGCGACCCGCAGTGAGCAGGAGCGCTCAATGAATCCCTATCTCTACCTTGCCGCTGCCATCGTGCTGGAAGTAATTGCCACGTCGCTGCTGAAGGCATCCGACGGCATGAGCCGGCTGGCGCCGACACTGGGCGCGCTGGTCGGCTATGGACTGTGCTTCTACCTGCTGTCGATGACCATGAAGTCGATCCCGACCGGCATCGCCTACGCGATCTGGTCCGGCGTCGGCATCGTGCTGATCTCGCTGATCGGGCTGGTGGTGTTCAAGCAGCGCCTGGATGCACCGGCGTTGATCGGCATCGGCCTGATCTGTGCTGGCGTACTGGTGATCAATCTGTTATCGCGCAGCATCGCACACTGAGTACGCTGCTGCGCGATCAACGCTAGCTGACCTTCTTCGCTACGGTCATGCCGAGCAGGAACAGCACCACGGCGATGATGATGCCGGCCCAGAACAGGAACTTGGCGATGCCGACCGCGGCGCCGGCAATGCCGCCGAAGCCGAGCACGCCCGCAATGACGCCGATGATGGCGAAGATGATGGCCCACTTGATCATGTCAAACCTTTCCCCGTGGGGACTGCGTACTGGATGATCAGGCTAGGCCGTAGCCGATGCGGCAGTCGTGAACAGGCCGCGTGCGCGGCGTGAATCAGCGCGGGCGGAAACGCAGCAGGGCCACTGCAAAGGCCAGGAAAACGCTGCCCACCAGCCGCTCGAACCAGCGCCGCGCGAAGGGTTTGGCCAACCATCGGCGCAGGCCATGGCCACCGGCGGCATACATCACGTACCAGAACAGTTCGCAGCCGGCGAAGGTGGCGACCAGCACGCTGTACTGCAGCGCCTGGCCACGCGACGGGTCGACGAACTGCGGCAGGAACGCCGCAGCGAACAGCAGCAGCTTGGGATTGCTCAGGCCCACCAGAAGGCCACCACGGAACACCTTCCACGCGCCCAGCGACGCCGCAACCGGCAGCGCGGCATCGACCGTCACCGGTGGTGCCGGCCGGCAACTGTCACGCCATGCCTTCAGGCCCAGCCAGGCCAGATAGGCCACGCCCAGATAGCGCAGCACCTCAAACAGCATCGGCGAGGAATGCAGCAGCGCACTCAGGCCTGCTGCGGAGGCCGCCAGCACCAGCAGCATCGCCAGCAGGCAGCCAGCCATCGCCGGCACGCTACCGCGAAAGCCGAGCCCGACGCTGCGACCGAGGATATGCAGCATGTTCGGCCCCGGCGTACCACACAGAACGAACACCGTGGCGAGAAACCACCACCAGGTATGCAGGGCCATCTCGGACATCCACTTCAGAAGATCCCACCAGCATAGAGTGCGCCGGCCTGGCGCGGCACACACAGCGCAGCATGGATGCGGTGGTTACAGAGGCAGGCTCAGGCCGCGAGCGCGTCGCGCCGTACCAGTACCTGGTCGATCAAGCCCCATTCGCATGCTTGCTCGGCACTCATGAAACGATCGCGGTCCAGGGTCTGCTCGACCTCCTCGACACTGCGTCCGCAATGCTGCGCATACAGCCGGGTGATGCGCTGCTTGGTGCGCTGCATTTCCTCGGCGTGGATGAAGATGTCCGACGCCTGGCCCTGCACCCCGCCCAGCGGCTGATGCACATGCAGGCTGGCATTGGCCAACGCCGCGCGGTGACCGGGCTCGCCGGCCATCAACAGGAACGAACCCATCGACCGCGCGGTGCCCATGCACAGCGTATGCACCGGGGCCGAGATGTATTGCATGGTGTCGTACATCGCCAGGCCGCTGGAGATCACTCCACCCGGCGAGTTGATGTACAGATGGATCGGCTTCTCCGGGTTTTCCGATTCCAGGAACAGCAGCTGCGCGCAGACCAGCGCCGACACAGTGTCATCGACTTCGCCGTTGAGAAAGATGATGCGCTCGCGCAGGAGCCGCGAGTAGATGTCATGGGAGCGCTCACCGCGCTCGCTGCGTTCCACCACCATCGGTATCAGCTGCATTCTGTCCCGCATGTGCCTGCTCCCTGTTGCGTTTGATCCAGGCGCCGCCTCAGGCCGCGCGCATCATGGTGCGATGATCGTCGTTGGCGGCCAACGGCAGCAACGCGCGCAGGTCGGTGAGCCGATGCACGATGGTCAGCACCGTCCCCCCACCGTCATCCGCGCGCAGCTGGAAACACACCAGGCTGTGCAGATGCGGAGGCTGCGCATCGCGCAGGCGGAACCCCAGCTCCCGCCCCTCCTCGCACAGGCAGGGCTGCGGATCGGCAAGATCGGCCGCCGGCAACCAGCGCTCACGCAGCGCCGGATCGAACAGTGCACGCCAGACCCGTTCCGGTGGCGCTGGCAGCCACTGCTCCATCACCAACGCGGGAGCCGCTTCGTGCAGAACATCGTCCATCAGTCCATCTCCTTCAGCAGATCCTGCAAGGCATCCATCCGCGCGGGCCAGTAGGCCCGGTAGCGCTGCAGCCAGTTGCCGATGTGCGCCAGCCCGCGCGGATCGACCTGGTAGTGGACAAAGCGGCCTTGGCGCTGTTCGCTCACCAGCCCGGCATCGCGCAGCACCGCCAGGTGCTGGGACATCGCAGACTGGCTGATCGCCATGCCCTCGCGCAGCGCGCTGGCATGCTGCCCGCCCTCGGCCAGCTTTTCGAAGATGTGGCGGCGGGTGGGGTCGGCCAGCGCTTTGAAGAGGGCGTTCTCGATCATGACCAACACATTAGCAATCACTAATTTGTAGTGCAACTCCCGCATCGGCTGTGCTGCAATGACGGCTCCCCGGCATGGAGCTGTGCATGAAGACCCTTGGCCTGATCGGCGGCATGAGCTGGGAAAGCTCGGCGCAGTATTACCGGCTCATCAACGAGGACGTGCGGCAGCGCCTCGGTGGCGCACATTCGGCGCAGCTGCTGCTGTGGTCGGTGGACTTCGCCCCGATCAAGCAGCTGCAGCATGACGGCGACTGGGATGCGCTGGGCGACCACATGGCCGACGCTGCACGGCGCCTGCAGGCCGGTGGCGCCGATCTGCTGTTGATCTGCACCAACACCATGCACAAGCTGGCCGACCGCATCGAGGCGGTCTGTCCACTGCCGCTGCTGCATATCGCCGACCCCACCGCCCAGGCCATCGTGCAGGCAGGCGCACGCAAGGTGGGCCTGCTCGGTACCGCCTTCACCATGGAACAGGACTTCTACCGCGGCCGGCTGCAGGATCGCTTCGGATTGGAGGTGCTGGTTCCCGAAGCCGATGATCGTCGCAGCGTGCACGACATCATCTACCAGGAACTGATCGCCGGTGTGGTCAGCGAGCACTCACGACAGGTCTACGCCGGCGTGATCGCGAGACTGGTGGCGCGCGGTGCCGAAGCCATCATCCTGGGCTGTACCGAGATCATGCTGCTGGTACGACCGGAAGACAGCGCAGTGCCGCTGTTCGATACCACTGCACTGCACGCACGGGCTGCGGTGGACGCGGCGCTGGCGTGAATCGATGCGCGCCGGAGCGCGGAATCAGTCCGCGCCCTGCACTTCCAGCGCGGTGATGAGCCACTCGACCACCGCCTGTGAATCGCACAGGAAGAAGATGGCATCGCCGGAGCGCGCCTCGGTAAGCAGGCGATAGACCGTGATCGCCACCGCCGACTGGTTGGCGATGAACACTTCCGGGCTGCGCGGCCCCTCGCTGTGGCCGGCAACCGCATGCAGCGCCTTGCGTGCGGCCACGGTGGCAGCCGGGTCCGCGCTGCGTGTCAGTTCCGGCCCGCGCAGGCCCCAGGCAATGAACACATGCTTGCCCTTGAACGTGGTGTCCAGGACCCGCACCTCGGCGCCACCTGCGTCGGCCGAGCGATGAATGACGGTACTGCTGATCAACGCAACCCCCTGTGGTCGTCGTGGTCCGCGCATCCTCCTCCACGCGCCGGCCGCATGCCAGTGACAACAGCCACAGGCTGTGCCGACCGGCGTGGGAGACATGTAAGAGGGTGTAAACCGATGCGATCGGATGTGCAGCGATGATACGGGATGTAAGCCTCTGCATGGGCCCGCGCGTACTACTAAACCGCCACTGAGCCATCTTCGGAACGAAGCGTTCCGGCAGCCCCGGACTGGGCCATTCTTGCCGCCCCATCCCCACCGAGCCTGCACATGTCCCATCGCCTGCTGCTGACGATCACCGGCACCTCCCTTGCCCTGCTGCTGGCCGCCACCACCGTAGCCGCACAGGACTACGACACCGATCACATTCCGGCGCTGCGCTGCGAATCGCAGTTCAACAAGACCGCGCAATGCCCGATCGAAGGCCCCATGCGCCTGGCCAGGCAACTGTCGGTGACCCGGTGCGTGGAGAACCAGAACTGGGGCCAAAGCCGCCGCACGTTGTGGGTGACCGACGGCTGCCGCGCCGAGTTCGTCGCCGACGGCTATGGGCGCGGACGCTGGCCGGGCCGCGGCAGGGACCGTGACGATGATGGCGAGCGCCTGGTCTGCGAGTCCTACGAAAAGAAGGACAAGGAATGCCGTATCCGTGTGCGCCACGAGGTGCGCCTGATCAGGCAGAAGTCGGTGACGGCCTGCATCGAGGACCGCAACTGGGGCTGGGACCGACGCGGCGTGTGGGTCAGCGACGGCTGCCGGGCCGAGTTCCGCGTGTACTGACTGCCGAGCACGCGCTGGCTGCGGCGGGTGCGGCTGCGCCTGCGGCAGAGCCGATAGACTGGGCCCTCCTGTCAGGAGCCCGACCATGCCCGCTGCGACTGCGCTGCGCCTCCGCGACGCGACGCCCGCCGATGCCTCCGCGCTGATCGCACTCGACAGCGTGGCGGCAAGCGACCCTCGACGGGCGGAACAGATTGGCGAGTGGTTGGCGCGGGGCAACGTGCATGTTGCCGAGCAGGAGCGCGAGATCGTTGGCTACATGACCCTCCATGAGCACTTCTTCGGCGAAGGCTTCGTCGAAATGCTGATGGTCGCGCGCGAGCGGCGCAGCCAGGGCGTCGGCGCCGCACTGCTGCGGCACGCGATCGCACAGCGTGGACAGCGCAAGCTGTTCACCTCGACCAATGCCTCCAACATCGCCATGCAGCGCCTGCTCGTTGCATCGGGCTTCATCGACAGCGGCATCGTGCATGGACTGGATGACGGCGACCCGGAGCTGATCTACCGCTTTGCCGGCAGCTGATCGAGATACGCGGTCACCTTGGTGTCCAGCAGATCCATCAGCACGGGATCCATGCAGCGATAGTCGTCCGGGATATCCAGGTAATGCAGGCGCTTGTGTTCCAGCAGGCGCGCGTATGCGGCCTGCAGGCGATGCTGATGCTTGGCCTCCATCACGAAGATGACATCGGCCCAGCGGATGTCCGCCGGGCCGATGGGGCGTCGTGCATGCGGGCTGGTGCCGGCCGACAGCGCAGTGAAGCCGGGCCGCCGTCGCCACATGGCTTCGGCGGTTGGGCTGCGCAGCTGGTTGCGGCTGCAGACGAACAGCAGGTTGATCATTCCTGTTCCTGCAATTGGCGGGCGCTGAGCACCGGATAGGTGAAGCCCAGCTGGCGTGCGCGCGCGAGCTTGGCATCGCGCGTGTACAGCAGCTTCCAGTTCTTCTCGGGCTTGTAGCTATAGGCGGTCGTGGCGCGGTCGCCACCACGGTTGCGCGCCTGGCTGCGACGCCAGGCACGGTTTCTTGCAGATTCCATGATGTGTTCTCGTGAGTACCGGGTTCAGCAGCCGCGGTAGTACGAGTGGCGCGCAGCATACACCGCACGCACAAAAAAGCCCACGCATCGCTGCGCAGGCTTCTTGATTCATCACAGTGGTCGGGACGGCCGGATTCGAACCGACGACCCTCTGCCCCCCAGGCAGATGCGCTACCAGGCTGCGCTACGCCCCGACTGATGCTGCGATGTGCCCGCCAGTGCGGCGGGCCGTGAAGTATAGCGGATTACGATGGAAATGGGATCAGCGGCGCAACAACTGCAGCACTTCTTCCAGCTCCATGCGCACCTGCTTGATGATCTGGTTGCTCAGCGCCGATTCCTCGCGGGCATCGGGACCGTCCAGACGCAGGCGTGCACCACCGATGGTGTAGCCCTGTTCGTACAGCAGGCTGCGGATCTGCCGCACCATCAGCACGTCGTGGCGCTGGTAGTAGCGGCGGTTGCCTCGGCGCTTGGCCGGCTCAAGGCTGGGAAACTCGGTTTCCCAGTAGCGCAGGACGTGCGGCTTGACGTCGCACAGCTCGCTGACCTCACCGATGGTGAAGTAGCGCTTGGCCGGGATCGGCGGTAGTTCGCGGTTACTGCCCGGATCCAGCATAAGCTTCCACCCTCTCCTTGAGCTTCTGGCCCGGACGGAAGGTGACCACCGTACGGGCGGAAATCGGAATTTCCTCGCCGGTCTTGGGGTTGCGACCCGGGCGCTGGTTCTTGCGCCGCAGATCGAAATTACCGAAGCCCGACAGCTTCACCTGACGTCCCTGTTCCAATGCTTCACGCAGCACATCGAAAAACGCGTCGACGAATTCCTTGGCTTCCCGCTTGTTCAGACCGACTTCGTCGAACAGCTTTTCCGCCATCTCCGCCTTGGTCAATGCCATTGCCTGCTACCCCCGAGTGCTGCCCGCTCAGCCGCGGATCCGGGCGTGATGTTCACGCTCGATGGCAGTGACCGCCTCGGCCACCACCGCATCCACGTCGCGGTCCGTCAGAGTGCGCGACTTGTCCTGCAAAATCAAGCCCATAGCGAGACTCTTGAATCCCGGCTCGACGCCCTGGCCGACGTAGCGGTCGAACAGGTTCAGGTCGCGCAGCAGCGGGCCAGCAGCCTGGCGGACGGTGGCCGCGAGATCGGCCCAGGCCACCTGTTCAGGCACCAGGAATGCCAGGTCGCGGCGCACTGCCGGGAAGCGCGACAGCTCGCCGGCACGCGGCAGGCGGCGGGCGGTCAGCGGCTCCAGGTCCAGTTCGAAGGCGTAGACGTCGGCTTCGATGTCCATTGCCTTGGCCAGACGCGGGTGGATCTGACCGATCCAGCCGATCGCCACGCCATCGCGGAACACCTCGGCCGAACGGGCCGGGTGGCCGTAGGGGCGGGCCGACGGGCGGAACTCCAGTACCGCACCACTGGCAGCCGCCAGCGACTCCAGGTCGCCCTTCAGGTCATGGAAATCGACCTTGCGGGCCGGCAGGCCCCACTGCAGTGCCTGTGCATCGCCACAGACCGCAGCGGCCACGCGCGGGGTTTCCAGCGGCGCCGGCCGGCCGTCGCCGGCCTGCTGGGCGAACACGCGGCCCAGTTCGAACAGGCGCACGCGGCCCAGCTGGCGGGCGGCGTTACGGCCCAACGTGGCGACCAGGCCTGGCAGCAGCGACGGGCGCATCACCGCCAGTTCGGCCGACAGCGGGTTGGCCAGCGGCACCAGGCCGTCGCGCAGCTGCCACTGGCTCAGCAGCGCATCGTCGACGAAAGCGAAATTGACGGTTTCCTGCTGGTCACGGGCGATCAGCTGGCGGCGCACGCTCAGTGCGTCCAGCTGGGTCTCGCTCGGCATCGCCACGCGCGAGGCGCCGCCCGGCAGCGTGGTCGGGATCTGCTCGTAACCGTGGATGCGCGCCAGCTCTTCGATCAGGTCTTCTTCGATGGCGATGTCGAAGCGGCGGCTCGGCGCCGTGACCTGCCAGCCGTCGGCGGTGGCAACCACGTCCATGCCCAGCGCGCGCAGGATGCGCTCCACTTCCGCATCGTCGATGGTGATGCCGAGCACGCGGGTGATGCGGGCGCGGCGCAGCACGATGGTTGCCGGCTGCGGCAGATCGGCCGCACGCACGGCCTCGGTGACCGGCGCCGGGGTGCCGCCGGCCAGGTCCAGCACCAGGCGGGTGGCGTACTCGATGGCGGTACGCGGCAGTGCCGGATCGACACCACGCTCGAAGCGGTGGCCGGCATCGGTGTGCAGGCCCAGCTTGCGGCCACGGCCCATGATCGCGGCCGGCGCGAAGTGTGCGGCTTCCAGGAACACGGCGGTGGTCGCGTCGGTGACGCGGGTGTCGAAGCCGCCCATCAGGCCGGCCAGGCCGACCGCACGATCGGCGTCGGTCACGACCAGGAAGCTGTCGTCCAGCGCGGCGTCGCGGCCGTCCAGCAGCTTCAGGCTCTCGCCGGCACGCGAACGGCGCACGGCGATGCTGCCCTGCAGGGTGCCCAGGTCGTAGGCATGCATCGGCTGGCCGAGCTCGAGCATCACGTACTGGGTGATGTCGACCAGCAGCGAGACCGGGCGCACGCCACTGCGGCGCAGGCGCTCGGCCATCCACAGCGGGGTCCTGGCGGCGGCGTTGACGCCTTCGATGACACGGCCCAGGTAACGCGGTGCTTCGGCGCCGGCGTCGAGCTGGATGGCCAGCTCACGGCTGCCGATGGCGGGAATCGCCTCGGCGGTGAAATCCAGCACGTCGCTGCGGGTGGCCGCGGCGACGTCGTAGGCGATACCGCGCAGGCTGAAGCAGTCGGCGCGGTTCGGGGTCAGCTTGATCTCGATGCTGGCGTCCGGCAGGCCCAGGTACTCGACCAGGGTCTGGCCGACCGGGGCGTCGTCCGGCAGTTCCAGCAGGCCGGAGGCATCGTTGTCCAGGCCCAGCTCCTTGGCCGAGCACAGCATGCCGTTGGACTCGACGCCGCGCAGCTTGGCCGGCTTGATCTTCAGCTCGCCAATCTGCGCGCCGACCATCGCCAGCGGCGCGACCAGGCCCGGACGTGCGTTCGGTGCGCCGCACACGATCTGCAGCAGCTCGCCCTGCCCGGCATCGACCTTGCACACCTGCAGGCGGTCGGCTTCCGGATGGCGTACGGCGTCGACGATGCGCGCCACGACCACGTGCTCGAGGCCTTCGCCCAGCGCGGTCACTTCTTCCACTTCCAGGCCGATGGCGGTCAGCACCGCACTCAGTTCATCGCGCGAAGCGCGGGTCGGGACGTGGCTGCGCAGCCAGTTTTCGGAGAATTTCATGGTGTCACCCTGGTGGGCCCGGCGCATGCGCCTGGGCCTGCGAATTTAGAAGCAGTCGAGCAAGCTCGACTCTACGGACCGGCGCTTACGCGAACTGCTTGAGGAAGCGCACATCGTTCTCGAAGAACGCGCGCAGATCGTTGACGCCGTAACGCAGCATCGCAAAGCGCTCTACGCCCATGCCGAAGGCAAAGCCGGTGTAGCGCTCCGGATCGATGCCGACGTTGCGCAGCACGTTCGGATGGACCATGCCGCAGCCGAGCACTTCCAGCCAGCGGGTGCTGCCATCGGGCTGCTGCCAGGCGATGTCCACTTCCGCGCCCGGTTCAACGAACGGGAAGTAGCTCGGGCGGAAGCGCATCTCGAAGTCGCGCTCGAAGAAGGCGCGCACGAACTCGGCCAGCGTGCCCTTCAGGTCGGCGAAGGTCGAATGCTCGTCCACCAGCAGGCCTTCCACCTGGTGGAACATCGGCGAATGGGTCTGGTCGCTGTCGCTGCGGTACACCTTGCCGGCGGCGATCATGCGCAGCGGCGGCGCGTGGTCGCCCATGTAGCGCACCTGCACACCGGAGGTATGCGTGCGCAGCAGGCGGCCGTCGCCGAAGTAGAAGGTGTCGTGCATGGCGCGCGCCGGGTGGTGCGGCGGGAAGTTCAGCGCCTCGAAGTTGTGCCAGTCATCCTCGATCTCCGGCCCTTCCGACAGCTCGTAGCCCAGCCGGCCGAAGATGCCGGTGATGCGCTCCAGGGTGCGGGTGATCGGATGCAGGCCGGCGCGGTCGCCATTACGGCCCGGCAGGGTGATGTCGATGGCTTCGGCGGCCAGGCGCGCATCCAGTGCCGCGTCTTCCAGCAGCGCCTTGCGCTCGCCCAGCGCGCGGGTCAGCGCGTCGCGGGCCTGGTTGATCGCTTCACCGGCGGCCTTGCGCTCGTCGGCCGGCAGGGCGCCGAGCTGCTTGAGCTGCGAGGTGATGCTGCCACTCTTGCCAAGCAGCGCCACGCGCAGCTGTTCCAGCACGTCGGGGCTCTGTGCGGCGGCCACATCGGCCAGCGCCTGGGTGGTGAGGGATTGGATGTCGCTCATGGGGGGCCGGAACTCCAGTCGATCTGCCATCGCGATGCGCGAAGGGCCGACCCCTGTCGCCACCGCCGTCCCCGCGCTGCCGTCATGGCCTCGCCGGGACCCAAAAAAGAATGGGGAAGGACTTGCGCCCTTCCCCATGCATTGCCTTGACCTGACACCGTTCCGAGTGAACGGTTACGGCATCGGGAAGGACTTATGCCGCCAGCGCGCCCTTGGCCTTTTCGGCCAGCGCGGTAAAGCCGGCTGCGTCGTGCACGGCGATGTCAGCCAGGACCTTGCGATCCAGGGTGATACCGGCCTTCAGCAGACCGTTCATGAAGCGGCTGTAGCTCAGGCCGTTGATGCGGGCAGCCGCATTGATACGGGTGATCCACAGCGAACGGAAGTTGCGCTTCTTCTGCTTACGGCCGATGTAGGCGTACTGCTGTGCCTTGATGACCGCCTGCTTGGCGACGCGGAAGACCTTGCGACGGGCGTTGTAATAGCCCTTGGCGAGATCCAGAATCTTCTTGTGGCGGCGACGCGCCTGTACGCCACGCTTAACTCGTGCCATTTTTCAGTTCCTCAGAGGTAAGGGAGCATGCGGTCCAGACGGCCTGCGTCTTCTGCACGGACATGGCCCGTCTGACGCAGATTACGCTTACGCTTGGTCGCTTTCTTCGTGAGGATGTGGCTACGGTTGGCGTGGCCGCACTTGTACTTGCCCGAGGCGGTCTTGCGGAAACGCTTGGCCGCTGCCCGGTTGGTCTTGATCTTGGGCATTGCAATGTCCTTGATGGGATATGACCCTGGTTTCTGACTGATCTGGCGGCGGCCTGGGCCGCTCTTTCCGTCCTGCCATGATCGGCGTACGACCCGTCCTGGGTGGGTCGAGCCGGGCATGATACAGGCAAAACCGCCCTGCCACCAGCCCCTGCAACCCTTTCGCCGGCAATTCACCGGCTTCCTGTAAAAGCAAAGGGACGCCCATGGCGTCCCTCTACCCTGAACCATTCAGCCAGGCGCCCCGGAAGGCGGCCCGTCAGGCCTCAGGTCTTCTTCTTCGGCGCGATCATCATGACCATCTGACGCCCTTCCAGGCGCGGACGGGATTCAATGACGATGTCCTCGCCCAGATCGGTCTCGATCCGGTTGGCCATTTCGCGGCCCAGTTCCTGGTGGCTCATTTCACGGCCACGGAAACGGATGTTGACCTTGATCTTGTCACCATCCTCGAGGAACCCGCGCATCTTGCGCAGCTTGATCTGGTAGTCGCCCTCGTCCGTGACCGGACGGAACTTCACTTCCTTGATCTCGACCTGCTTGGTCTTCTTCTTGGCCTCGCTGGCCTTCTTCTGCGCTTCGAACTTGAACTTGCCGAAGTCCATGATCTTGCAGACCGGCGGATCGGCCTGCGGCTGGATTTCGACCAGGTCCAGGCCTTCATCTTCGGCCATGGACAGCGCTTCGTCGCGCGACAACACGCCGATCATTTCTCCGTCACTGCCGATCACGCGGACGCGCGGCACACGGATTTCCTGATTCTTGCGGTTCTGTTTGTTGTCAGGGGTGCTGATATTACGTTCTCCCAAGGGTATCGAACCGGTCCGGGTGCCTGTGCCCCCGGACCGGACCTTTGCTTACGCGCCCTCGGCCTGGAGCCGCTCGATGAAGGCCTGCAGGCTCATGCTGCCCAGGTCTTCGCCAGAACGCGTACGCACCGCCACAGCCCCATTTTCCTTCTCGCGGTCACCAATGACCAGCAGGTAGGGCACGCGCTGCAACGTATGCTCGCGGATTTTATAGCCGATCTTCTCGTTACGCAAATCCGAGCTGACGCGGAAGCCTTGCTCCGCAAGGGTTTTGGTCACGCCCGAGACGTACTCGGCCTGGGCGTCGGTGATGTTGGCCACCACCACCTGGGTCGGCGCCAGCCAGGTCGGGAACTGGCCGGCATGGTGCTCGATCAGGATGCCCAGGAAGCGCTCCATCGAGCCCACGATGGCGCGATGCAGCATGACCGGGTGCTTCTTCTGGCTGTTCTCGTCCACGTACTCGGCGCCCAGACGGCCCGGCATCATGAAGTCGACCTGCATGGTGCCCAGCTGCCAGGTACGGCCGATCGCGTCCTTCAGGTGGTACTCGATCTTCGGGCCGTAGAAGGCGCCCTCGCCCGGCAGCTCCTGCCACTCCACCCCATTGCTGGACAGTGCCGAGCGCAGCGCGCCCTCGGCCTTGTCCCAGGTGGCGTCATCGCCCAGGCGAGATTCCGGACGCAGCGCGATCTTGACCTGGATCTCATCGAAGCCGAAGTGCTGGTAGACCGCCAGCGCCTGCTGGTGGAACGCGGTCACTTCCGCCTCGACCTGGTTTTCCGTGCAGAACACGTGGCCGTCGTCCTGGGTGAAACCACGCACGCGCAGGATGCCGTGCAGCGCGCCGGACGGCTCGTTGCGGTGGCAGGCACCGAACTCACCATAGCGGATCGGCAGGTCGCGGTAGCTGTGCAGGCCCTGGTTGAACACCTGCACGTGGCCCGGGCAGTTCATCGGCTTGAGCGCGTAGGTGCGCTTCTCCGATTCGGTGAAGAACATCGCGTCCTGGTAGTTGTCCCAGTGGCCGGATTTCTGCCACAGGCTCACGTCCAGGATCTGCGGGCAGCGCACTTCGCCGTAGCCGGTCTTGCGGTACACCTTGCGCATGTACTGCTCGACCACCTGCCACAGTGCCCAGCCCTTCGGGTGCCAGAACACCAGGCCCGGCGCTTCTTCCTGCAGGTGGAACAGGTCCTGCTGCTTGCCGATGCGGCGGTGGTCGCGCATCTCGGCTTCTTCGATGCGCTTGATGTACGCCTCGAGCTGCTTCTTGTCGGCCCAGGCGGTGCCGTAGATGCGCTGCAGCTGCTCGTTCTGCGCGTCACCGCGCCAGTAGGCACCGGAGATGCGGGTCAGCTTGAAGGCCTTCAGGAAGCGCGTGTTCGGCACGTGCGGGCCGCGGCACATGTCCACGTATTCCTGGTGGTAATACATGCCCATCGCCTGGATGTCGTCGGACATGTCCTCGATCAGGCGCAGCTTGTAGTCCTCGCCACGGGTCTTGAAGATCTCGATCACTTCGGCGCGCGGCGTCACCTTCTTGATGACGTCGTAGTCCTGGGCGATCAGTTCACCCATGCGCTTCTCGATCGCGGCCATGTCGTCCGGGGTGAACGGACGCTCGGAGTAGATGTCGTAGTAGAAGCCCTCGGCGATCACCGGGCCGATCACCATCTTCACGTCCGGGTACAGCTGCTTGACGGCGTGGCCGACCAGGTGGGCGCAGGAGTGGCGGATGATCTCCACGCCCTCCTCGTCCTTGGCGGTGATGATGCGCAGGCTGGCATCGTGGTCGATGACGTCGCTGGCATCGACCAGCACGCCATCCACGGCACCGGCGATGGTGGCCTTGGCCAGGCCGGCGCCGATCGACTGGGCGACCTCCATGACGCTGACGGGGTTTTCGAATTCGCGGCGGCTGCCGTCGGGAAGAGTAATGTTGATCATCGCAGTGGCTTCGTGCGGGGCCCGCGGGGCGGGCTGGAAAGCGTTCCCGGGGCGGCGCCCGGGCAATAAAAAAGCGCCGCGAGGGCGCCTGGAACACAGGGCCTTCGGGGGCAGGTCAACAGTGGGCGGTGGTAGTGCTCATGTCGCACGCTCGGCCGGCGCTGGGCGCGGGCCACCTTGTTCCAGTCAGGGTTCTACGCTGATCTTAAACCAGCGCAGGGGAAAGCCCAAGGCCTACCGTACGGTCCGCTGAATGGGTCTCGCTGGCGGCGTGAAATTGCAATGATTACCATGTCGGCGCAGGCCGCCCTGTGCCAGCCTGCCCGCTTTCCCCCAGGACCCCGTGATGCGCCACCCGCTCCGACCGGCTCCCGCCGGCCCCGCCCGTGCCCCGCGTTCGCCAGCCTGCAGCCGCGCAGGTCGCGCGCAATGATCACCGTCGGCCTTTCCACGCTCGGCTTCTGCAGCCTGGGCATTCTGGCGGCGATGTTCTCGGCGCTGGCCTTCTATGCCGCCTCGCCGCACTGCCGCTGGCCGCGCCTGCGCCGTGCCGGCCGCCTCGGGCGGCAGATCGGCCTGGTCGCCGCCGCTGCCGCGCTGTGGCTGTGGATGGCCGAGCTCGGTTTTGCCGCCGGCCTGGTGGCGATGCTGTGCACCTGGATGCTGGCGGCGATGCTGCTGCCGGCACTGGCCGCCTGGCATCGCCCCGGCACGGAGTCGCCGTGATGTGGCCGCGCGCCTTCGCCGGCATCGTGGCCGGCTTCCTCCTGGCCGCCGCCGTCACCGGCCTGCTGGCGTGGCTGCCGCCCGGCCCGTGGCAACGGGCGCTGGTGCCGACCCTCATCGCCTTCATCCCGCTGTGGATGCTGGCCGCCCTGTGGGCGTTCAGTTTCCGCAGCGCGCTGCGCGCCTGGCTGGTGCTGGCCGGCAGCGCCGCCGCCGGCTTTGCCGTGCTCGGGCTGCTGCGCCTGACCGGCGCGGTGCAATGAGACCTTTCCCATGAAGTTCAGTTCGCAGACGCTGCGCACGTTCACCACCCTGCACACCTGGGTCGGCCTGGTTGCCGGCTTCGGCCTGTTCGTGGCCTTCTACGCGGGTGCGCTGACCCTGTTCCACCACGACCTGCCGCTGTGGCAGACGCCCGGTGCAGCCACCGCACTCCCCGCCGGCCTGGACGACGCGCAGTACCTGCTGGAAGACGTGCTTGCCGCGCATCCGGAAGCGCGCCGCCACGTCGGCATGACCTTCCCCGGCACCGAACACCCGCAGCCACTGGCCTACTGGCAGGCCGATGACGGCAGCTGGCGCTACGCCTGGCCGGGACAGATCGCCGGCAGCACCACGCCGCCACAGACCGGGCTGGCCGAACTGGTCAACGAGCTGCATTACAGCCTCGGCCTGCCGGTGGCCGGCATCTACGTGATGGGCATCGTCAGCCTGCTGTATGGCATGGCCCTGCTCAGCGGCCTGGTGATCCACCTGCCAAAGCTGTTCGGTGATCTGTTCGCGCTGCGTCCGGGCCGCAACCTGAAACAACTGTGGCAGGACGCGCACAACGTGATCGGCGTGCTCAGCCTGCCCTTCCACCTGATGTTCGCGGTCACTGGCGCCCTGCTCTGCCTGGTGTTCGTGCAGATGGCCCTGCTCAACCCGCTGATCTACGACGGCAAGGCCCTGCAGGCGGTACCGACCGCAATGGACACCGCGCCCGTGCGCGACGCCAGCGGCATCCCGGCACCGCCGGGCAGCCTGCGCGTGCTGCATGCACGCGCGCTTGAAGTGGCCCGCGCACAGGGCGTGGCCAATTTCGAACCGGCCTACCTGAAGCTGGCCAACGCCGGCGATGCCAACGCCACCATCGAGATCACCGGCGAATCCACCGGAACGCTCGGCCCGCTCGGCGCGGTGGCACTGGACGTGGCCACCGGCAACGTCCTGGCCTCGCAGCTGCCCGGCCAGCGCGACGCCAACCACGCCACGCTCAGCGCGGCCTATGCCCTGCACTTCGGCGAGTTTGGCAACGGTGTGGTGGTCTGGCTGTACTTCCTGCTCGGCCTTGGCGGTGCCTTCCTGTTCTACTCCGGCAACCTGTTGTGGATCGAATCGCGGCGCAAGCGTCGCCAGCCACAGCAACCGCGTGCCGGGGTGAACATGGCACGGGCCACGGTCGGCGTCTGCATCGGGCTGTGCGTTGCGATTTCGGTGGCGTTCGTCACCGCACTGGTGCTGGAGCGGCTGGCACCGTCCGCGGTCGACCACGGCATCCGCTGGGCCTGCTTCGGCAGCTGGGCGGCCTGTGCGCTGTGGGCCGCGCTGCGACGCCCGGCGCAAGCGGCACGCGAACTGCTGTGGGCGGCGGCGATCAGTACCGCGCTGGTGCCGATCCTGCACGGTGCACTCAGTGGCGACTGGCTGTGGCGTGCGGCCGCGCATGGGCACTGGCCGCTGTTCTGGGTCGATGCCATTGCGCTGGCCATGGCCTTCGGCTTCGCCCGCCTGGCAGTGGCCAGCCAACGCCGCGCCCGCAACGGCGATCCCAACAGCGTCTGGGCCAACTGAGCCTTCGCCGGGCATGGCCCGGCGCTACCGACCGTTACGCGCAACGCCCCCTGTAGCGTCGAGCTTGCCCGACAGCTGTTGATTTCGCGCCAAGCACCGTCGAGCAAGCTCGACGCTACCCAAGCAGGATCATGCCTCGCCGGGGTAACGACTCACTTCGATCAGGTTGCCATCCGGGTCGCGGAAGTACACCGATTCGATCGGCCCCAGCGCGCCAGTACGTGCGACCGGCCCCTCCTCCACTGCAACGGACTGCGCCTGCAGGTGGGCCAGCACATCGGTCGTCGCCGTGCGCGTGACCAGGCACAGATCGGCGCTGCCCGGCGTGGGCCGCAACGCATGCGGTTGCAGCGGGGCGCTGGCCGGATGCAGGTTGATCTTCTGCTGGCCGAACTGCAGTGCGGTGCGGCCCGCGCCGAAGTGCACGACCTGCATGCCGAGCACGCGCTGGTAGAAATCACAGCTGCGTTCGATGTCGGCGACGGTGAGGACCAGGTGGTCCAGGCGTTCGAGATGGATCATGCCCGCAGCGTAACGCTGCGGGCATGGACATGCTGTGCGGGGTCGGGCCGATGGCGTTGCGGCGTTGCGCCGGACATCGCCTGATGCAGCTCAATCGCCGATGCGTGCCTTCTGCCAGGGGCCCAGCATGGCGTTGAGCAGGCTGGCCTGTTCGTCGTCGCCGGTCAGCTCCCACATGAAGACGCCGGCCAGGCCCTGCTCGCGGGCGAACTGCGCACGCAGGCCGATCGAGCGCGGGTCTTCATAGCTGATGAAAACCTTCTGCTCGGCGTTGTACAGCCACGGGCTCTGCGCCTGTGGTTGCCAGTGCTTCGTCCAGCCCGGCTGGTCGAGATAGCGCGCCTTGATCACGCGCCAGTCGCCGGCATCGGCCGGTGCACTGTAGGACTGGTACAGCCCATCCGGCGCATCGCCGGTGACCTTGAAGCCGCGCCCGTAGAACGGCACACCCAGCACCAGCTTGTGGGCTGGCACCCCGCGCTCGCGGTAGTACTGCACCGCGCCGGCAACGTTGTTCCAGCGCCGCAGTTCCGGCGCCAGCGGATCGGTCGGCACTTCATGCAGGGGCGCATTGAACGTCGACACCGCCGAGAAGCCGGTGCCCATGTCGTAGCTCATCAGGTTGATGAAATCGAACACCTTGGCCAGCGCCGGCAGGTCATAGCTTGCGGCTGGATCGTAGGGGCCATCGGTCTGCAGGCGACCGGCGGCCAGTGCGGCGGTCAACAGCATCGGATGCCCCGCCTTGCGGCCATGCGCATCAAGGGCCACGCGGAACGCCTGCGCGAGCCGGGTCAGATTGGCGCGGTCCTGCGGGCGGTGTGCCAGCTCCTTTGGCCCGCCACTGACCGGGAACTCCCAGTCGATGTCCACGCCATCGAAACTGCCAGCATGACGATCGAAGAACAGCGCCATGCATGAGTCGACCAGGCGCTTGCGGCTGCCCTCGGTCAGCGCTGCATCGGAGAATCCACCTGCCCCCCAGCCACCGATCGAGATCAGCGTGCGCAGATGCGGGTGCGCCTTCTTCAGCTCGGCCAGCGCCGCGAAATTCTTCGGCGCTTCCGCACCGATCGTGCAGCGCCCGTCCTCGATGGTGGAGAACGCGTAGAACAGGTGGGTGAGGCGCTCGGCCGGAATGCTCGACACCGGGTAGCGCTCGGCCGAACCACCGGGGTAGTAGGCACCGAAGATCGGCGGCTGCGCGGGTGCCGCATGCACGGCTATGGGCAAAGCACCGGCAATCAGCACGGCAAGGGCAACCACAGTCTGGCGGAACATGGGATCTCCCGGTTCGAAGGCGCAGCCACGTTAGCAAACGGATGGGGCTGTGGGACGGTTGTCGTGGCATGTCGTCCAGTGGACAGGTGCATCCCGCCGGATGACGACAACGCGCCAGTCATGCAACGACCCTCATGCACTGCAGCAGGACACACGCCGACGCCGCGTTCGCGGGCTCGCGCATCGGCTAAGGTAGCCGCGGACCTTCAACCGCGCATGGACATGAGCACCGACCACGACAACCTCGACGACGGCGACCTGCTGGACGACGAAACCCTCGACGAATGCCAGGCCCTGGAGGCACGCGCCTACGGCGCCTTCCGCGAAGGCGACCTGCAACAGGCGGTGGCGCTGTTCGGCGAGCTGATCGCACTCGCCCCCGAAGTGCCGTACCTGCATTACATGCGCGGATTGGCGCACAAGTACCTGCGCGACTGGGCTGCCTCACTGCAGGACAACCTGCAATCGGAGCAGCTGCGCGGCGAGTTCGATGTCGCCACTGCCTGGAATGCCGGCATCGCCGCCACCGGCATGGCGGACTGGGCCGAAGCACGACGCCAGTGGACCCGCTGTGGCATCACCCTGCCCGAAGGCGAGGGCCCGATCGAGGGCCACTTCGGCGTGGCCTGCGTGCGCCTGGCGCCATGGTCCGACGCCGAGGTGGTGTATATGAGCCGCATTGATCCGGTGCGTGCACGCATCGACAACGTACCGCTGCCCGAAAGCGGCTTCCGCTTCGGCGACATCGTGCTGCACGACGGCGCATCAACCGGCCATCGCACCTACGGCGAGCGCCAGGTGCCGGTGTTCAATGCCATGCAGCGCCTGCAGGCATCGGACATGGCGACCTTCACCGTGTTCGTGCAGTGCGATTCGGCCGATGACATCACTGCCCTGGAAGCCATCACCCTGCCTGGCATCGGCATGGTCGAGGACTGGACGGCCACCGTGCGCCGGCTGTGCCGCCGCTGCAGCTGCGGCACGCCGCACCAGCATGGTGACGAGGCGCCAGATGAAGACCAATGGAGACGCGAACGTGACCTCGGCGTGGCCGCACAGGGCCGGGCTGCGGCGGAAAAGCTCATGGCGGTGTGGGTCGCTGCAGCCCCCGGCCGGGTGCTGGAGGCCATCGAACAGCGCGAGCACCCGATGAGCGACCCGGAGCCAGGCCAGGTCTGGTGGCTGGGGGAGGACGAAGAAGACGCGTAAGTGCAAGGACCAACGGTCCTCATCCACAGGATTCCAGGCAAAGAAAAAGCGGGCCGAAGCCCGCTTTTTCATTTCAGCGATTCCAGGAGCGTGTCAACCAAGGTTGACACCTACCGTAATCGACCGGAGGTCGATTATTCGGCGCTGGCGGCTTCGCCTTCTTCAACGGCCTTCATCGACAGGCGGATACGGCCCTGCTTGTCGACTTCCAGCACCTTGACCTTGACCACATCGCCTTCCTTCAGCACGTCGCCGACCTTCTCGACGCGATCGCTGGAGATCTGCGACACGTGGACCAGACCGTCCTTGCCCGGCAGGATCGTGACGAACGCACCGAAGTCCATGATCTTGGCGACCTTGCCTTCGTAGATGCGGCCCGGCTCGACGTCCGAGGTGATCTGCTCGATGCGGGCCTTGGCGGCCTGGGCAGCGATGGCGTTGACCGAAGCGATGACGATGGTGCCGTCGTCCTGGATGTCGATCTGGGTGCCGGTTTCCTTGGTGATGGCCTGGATGGTCGAGCCACCCTTGCCGATCACTTCGCGGATCTTGTCCGGGTGGATCTTGATGGTCAGCAGGCGCGGCGCGTAGTCCGACAGCTCTTCACGCGGAGCGGTCAGGCCGTGGGCCATTTCGCCCAGGATGTGCAGACGGCCAGCCTTGGCCTGCTGCAGAGCCTGCTTCATGATCTCTTCGGTGATGCCTTCGATCTTGATGTCCATCTGCAGGGCGGAGATGCCCTCAGCGGTACCGGCCACCTTGAAGTCCATGTCGCCCAGGTGATCTTCGTCACCCAGGATGTCGGACAGGACGACGAAGCGCTCGCCTTCCTTGACCAGGCCCATGGCGATACCGGCAACCGGCGCCTTCACCGGCACGCCGGCGTCCATCAGGGCCAGCGACGAACCGCAGACCGATGCCATCGACGAGGAACCGTTCGACTCGGTGATTTCCGAGACGACGCGGATGGTGTACGGGAAGGCTTCCAGCGACGGCATGACAGCCAGCACGCCGCGCTTGGCCAGGCGACCGTGGCCGATTTCGCGGCGCTTCGGGCCCATCATGCGGCCGCACTCACCCACCGAGAACGGAGGGAAGTTGTAGTGGAACAGGAAGTTTTCCTTGTACTCACCGGCAACGGCATCGATGACCTGGCCATCACGGGCGGTGCCCAGGGTGATGGTCACGATGGCCTGGGTTTCGCCGCGGGTGAACAGCGAGGAACCGTGGGTACGCGGCAGCACGCCGGTCTTCACGGCGATCGGGCGGACGGTGTCCAGCGCACGGCCGTCGATGCGGACCTTGGTGTCCAGCACCGAGTCACGCATGGTGCGGTATTCCAGCTCGCCGAATTCCTTCGACAGCTCGGCCGGGTTCCAGCCTTCAGCGGCCACGCGGCCAGCCAGGGTTTCGACCACGTCCTTCTTGATCGCCGAGATGGCGTCACGGCGCTGCAGCTTGTCACGCACCTGGAAGGCTTCGCCCAGGCGCGGGCCGATGGCTTCCTTCAGGGCGGAGATCAGCGCGTCGTTCTTGGCCGGAGCTTCCCAGGTCGACGGCTTGGTGCCGGCTTCGACGGTCAGCTCGTTGATCGCGTTGATGACCTTCTGCATTTCGCGGTGACCGAAGGTCACGGCGCCCAGCATCACTTCTTCGGACAGCAGCGCGGCTTCGGATTCGACCATCAGCACGGCGTTGGAGGTACCGGCGACGACCAGTTCCAGCTGCGAGTCAGCCAGTTCGCTGACGGTCGGGTTCAGGATGTACTCGCCGTTCTTGTAACCGACCTTGGCAGCGCCGATCGGACCCATGAACGGGGTGCCGGCCAGGGCCAGGGCAGCCGAGGCGCCGATCAGGGCCGGGATGTCACCGTCCACGTCCGGGTTCAGCGACATGACCGTGGCGATGATCTGCACTTCGTTCTTGTAGTCTTCCGGGAACAGCGGACGGATCGGACGGTCGATCAGACGCGAGATCAGGGTTTCCTTCTCGGTCGCACGGCCTTCACGCTTGAAGAAACCACCCGGGATACGGCCGCCGGCGTAGAACTTTTCCTGATAATCGACGGTCAGCGGGAAGAAGTCCTGGCCTTCGCGCGCGCTCTTGGCGGCGACGGCGGTGACCAGCAGTACGGTGTCGTCCATCTTGACGATGACGGCACCGCTGGCCTGACGGGCGACTTCGCCGGTCTCGAGCGTGACGGTGTGCTTGCCGTACTGGAAGGTTTTGGTGATTTTTGCCACGGAGGGTGTCCTTGGGGATGCTGTCTGCGAATTTGGACCGTCGGCGACCCTTGCCGCCAGCGGGTGGCCGGATCGTTCCGGCCTGAATCGGGGATTGCGGTGCTACAAAACAAAACCGCGGCGCATCGCTGCGCCGCGGGGGATTCGTTGCTTAGCGACGCAGGCCAAGCTTCTCGATCAGGGCCTTGTAACGCTCGACGTCCTTCTTCTTCAGGTAGTCGAGCAGGCTGCGACGGCGGTTGACCATCTGCAGCAGGCCGCGGCGGCTGTGGTGGTCCTTCTTGTGGGTCTTGAAGTGGCCGGTCAGCAGTTCGATGCGGGCGGTCAGCAGTGCAACCTGGACTTCCGGGGAGCCGGTGTCAGCCGAGCTGCGCTTGTTGTCTTCAATGACCTTCTGGGTGTCGATCGACATTTCTTTTTTTCTCTGTGATGCGTGGCCGGCAGGAACGCGCTTCGCGCACCGCCAGGCTCGCCGTGGACTACGAGGATGAAACCTGCGCGAAGCAGGCTGCCGGAAAACGGCCGCGAAATTGTAACGGCCGGGGGCTTCCGGGACAAGGACCGGGGCTGAACCGCCCGGCCCAGGTCAGAGGTTGAAACGACGCTGCGGGGCCAGCAGGCCACTGTCATCGACCTGGCCCAGGCCCTGGACAGCATCGTCCGGGCCAAACACGGCCACCAGGCCATGCGGCCAGGACAGGTCGCGCTGGCGCTGGCCGACGCAGAAGCGGTGGGCCTGGTCGGCATCGAGGTCGACCCGCGGGTATTCAGCCAGGCCGGCCGCCAGTGGCAGCAGCAGCGCGTCCATCCCAGCCTCGTCGCCTGCCTCGACCATCGCCCGCAGCTGGTCCAGGGTGACCATCGCCGGTTCACGGAACGGCTCGACCCACAGCCGGCGCAACGCACTGATGTGGGCACCGCAGCCCAGTGCCTCGCCCAGGTCGCGGGCCAGGCTGCGGATGTAGGTGCCGGAGCCACAGGTCACGCGCAGCCGCAGCCGTTCCGGCTGCTGCTCCAGTACCTCGATGGCGTGCACCTGCACCTCGCGCTCCGGCGCGTCGATGACGTCACCGCGGCGGGCCTTCACATACAGCGGTTCCCCACCCTGCTTCAGTGCCGAATAGATCGGGGCACGCTGGCGGATGCTGCCGGTCAGCGGCGCCAGCGCCGCCTGCAGGGCCTCGGCACTGATCGCCGGCACCGCGCGCTGCAGCAGCACCTGGCCTTCGGAGTCGTCGGTGTCGGTGGTCTGGCCCAGCATGATCTCGGCGTCGTACGCCTTGGCCGAGCCGAGCAGTAGTCCGGCAATCTTGGTCGCCTCGCCGAAGCACAGCGGCAACAGGCCGGTGGCCAGCGGATCGAGGCTGCCGGTATGGCCACCCTTTTCGGCACGGAACAGGCGACGGGCCACCTGCAGGGCGGCGTTGGAGCTCATGCCGGTCGACTTGTCGAGCAGCAGGATGCCATCCAGGCGGCGGAACTGAATTCGGGTCATGACAGGATTTTGTAGAGTCGAGCCATGCTCGACTGCTGCAGCGCGGTCTGCATCAGACATCGCGCAGCCGGAATGCAACAACGCCGGGCATGCCCGGCGTCGCGCGGTTATTCTTCGTCGCTCTCGCGACGCTTCTCAGCGGCCAACGTATCAGGCAGATCGCGCAGGATGTTGTCGATGTGCTCACCACGGTCGACCGAGTCGTCGTAGTGGAAATGCAGCTCCGGCACGTGGCGCAGCTTCATCGCACGGGCCAGGTCCATGCGCAGGCGGTAGCCCAGCTCCTTCAGGCCGGCCACGGCTTCGGCCGAACGTTCCGGCATCAGCGCGGTGACGAACACCTTGGCATGGGCCATGTCGCGGGTGATTTCCACGTCGGACACGCTCACCGAGGGCAACCCGTGCTCGCGCACAGCGTTGTGCACCAGGGTGCCGAGTTCACGGCGCAGCTGGGCGGAGACACGGTCGGTTCGATGGAAAGTCTTGGGCACGAGGAGCTCTTGGTTCAGTTGTCGCCCGACCAACGGTCGGGCGCTACAGGTCCATGGTGGGGCCCGACCGTTGGTCGGGCCACCTTGCAGCATTACAGGGTGCGCGGCACTTCGATACGCTCGAAGCACTCGATCTGGTCACCCGGCTTGACGTCGTTGTAGGCCTTCACCGCGATACCGCACTCGGTACCGTTGCGGACTTCCTCGACGTTCTCCTTGAAGCGACGCAGCGATTCCAGCTCGCCCTCGAAGATCACCACGCTGTCGCGCAGCACGCGGATCGGCTTGTTGCGCTTGACCACGCCCTCGATGACCATCGAGCCGGCCACGGCGCCCAGCTTGGAGCTGCGGAAGACGTCGCGGACCTCGGCGATACCGATGATCTCTTCGCGGATCTCCACGCCCAGCAGACCGGAAGCCACCTGCTTCACCTGATCGATCACGTCATAGATGATCGAGAAGTAACGCAGATCGACGCCGTTGGATTCGATGATGCGACGGGCCGAAGCGTCCGCACGCACATTGAAGCCGATGACGGTGGCCTTCGAAGCGGCCGCCGAGTTGGCGTCCGATTCGGTGATGCCGCCCACGCCGGAGTGGATCACGTTGATGCGGATGTCTTCGTTGGACAGCGCGACCAGTGCCTGGCTCAGGGCCTGCACCGAACCCTGCACGTCGGCCTTGATGACCAGGTTGAGGACCTGCTGGCCCTCGCCCTTGCCCAGGGTCGCCATGATGTCTTCCATGCGGCTGCCGGCGGTGGCGACCAGGCGCGATTCACGGCGCTTGGTCTCACGCTGCTGGGCAACGTCCTTGGCCAGGCGCTCGTCCTCGACGACCACGAAGTCATCACCCGCTTCCGGCACGCCGGACAGGCCCAGGACCTGCACCGGGATGGACGGGCCGGCGAACTCCGGCTGCTTGCCGGTTTCGTCGAACAGCGCACGCACGCGGCCGTACTGGATGCCGCACACCAGGTAGTCGCCCTTCTTCAGGCGGCCCTGCTGCACCAGCACGGTGGCGACCGGGCCACGGCCCTTGTCCAGCGACGATTCGATCACCACGCCCGAAGCGCGGCCTTCGTCGACGGCCTTCAGTTCCAGCAGTTCGGCCTGGATCGAGATGGCGTCCAGCAGGTCGTCGATGCCCAGGCCGGTCTTGGCCGAGATCTCCACCATCTGCGTGTCACCACCGAAGTCTTCGGCCACGACCTGCTCGGACAGCAGTTCGTTCTTGACCCGCATCGGGTCGGCGTCGGACTTGTCGATCTTGTTGATCGCCACGATCAGCGGCACACCCGCCGAACGGGCGTGCTGGATCGCTTCCTTGGTCTGCGGCATGACGCCGTCATCGGCGGCCACGACCAGCACCACGATGTCGGTCAGCTTGGCGCCGCGCGCACGCATCGAGGTGAATGCCGCGTGGCCCGGGGTATCCAGGAAGCTGATCACGCCCTTCGGCGTATCCACGTGGTAGGCACCGATGTGCTGGGTGATGCCGCCGGCTTCGCCGGTGGCGACCTTGGTGCGGCGGATGTAATCCAGCAGCGAGGTCTTGCCGTGGTCGACGTGGCCCATGATGGTGACCACCGGCGGACGCTGGGTGGCTTCGCCCTGGTTTTCACCGGTCGAGGCCAGCAGTGCGTCTTCGGCGTCGTTGTCGTTGGCACGGATCGCCTTGTGGCCGAGTTCTTCGGTCACCAGCGCGGCGGTGTCATGGTCGATGGACTGGGTGATGGTGGCCATCACGCCCATCTTGAACAGCGCCTTGACCACCTCACCGCCCTTCAGCGCGAGCTTCTGCGCCAGGTCGGCCACGGTGATCGTGTCGCCGATCGCCACTTCACGCACCACCGGCGCGGTCGGACGCTCGAAGGCGTGCGGACCTGCATTGTTGCCACCGCGCGACATGTCGCGACGGCCACCGGCCTGGTTACGCCCGCCCGGACGACCACGGGTGTTGCTGTTGTTGCTGTTGCCACGGCGCGCGCGGTCGGCAGCCGACAGGTGCATCTGGCCGGCGAAACGGTCGCCCGGGCCACGCTCGTTGCGCGGCGCGCTGCGGTTGTTGCGGTCGTCGTTGCGCGGCGGCGGCGGAGCGCTGCGCGGCGCAGCCGGAGCGGCGGCCGGAGCACGCGGCGGGCGCGGCGCGGTTTCATCGATAGGAGCGCGCTTGGGCTTGCTGGCAGCCAGCGCCTCGGCAGCCTTGGCGGCGGCCGCAGCTTCCTCGGCGGCCTTCTTCTCGGCCTCTGCGCGTTCCTTGGCCGCAACCTCTTCCTCACGGGCACGGACGATGGCTTCGTCGCGCAGACGATCCTTCTCGGCCAGGGCCTGCTGTTCGGCAAGGTTGCGCGCGCGCGACTCTTCCAGCTTGCGCAGGATGTCGGCGCGCTCTTCGTCCGGGGTCATGGCGCGAGCACCATCCTTGACGTAGGTACGCTTCTGGCGCACCTCGACATTCACGGTCGTCTTGCTGCGACCGGAACTGACCGTCACTTCCTGCTGTTTCCGGCGGTTGAGCGTGATCTTCTTTGCAGACTGATCAGTTTCTTCCGGGGCCTGCTCGGGCTTGCCGTGCGAACGACGAAGGAAGCCCAGGAGCTTCACCTTCTCGGTGCTGGTCACGACCTGGTCGGGACCGCTGAACTTCATGCCGGCACCGGCCAGCTGTTCCAGCAGTTTTTCGACCGGCGTGTTGACCAGTTCGGCAAGCTTGCGGATGGTGGTTTGCTGCGACATTCGGATCCTATGATCTTGTGGGCGCCCCCCCGCATCTGGAGGTGGCGCGGATTCTACGCCCTGAGCGGCTCAGGGCCCTGTTCATTGCCGGCTCATTCGCCGCGTTCCAGTCGGGCGATCTCCTCGGCACGTGCGGCCAGGATCAGCGCAGCGGCGCGCGCCTGATCCAGCCCTTCGATGCCGAAGTCCATGACCTCGTCGGCGGCCAGGTCGGACAGGTCCTCACTGGTACGCACGCCGTGGCCGGCCAGCGCATACGCGGTGGCTTCGTCCATGCCCTTCAGGGACAGCAGGTCCTGCGCCGGCTGGCCGTCTTCAAGGCCTTCCTCGACTGCCAGGGCCTCATTGAGCAGCGCATCGCGGGCACGAGCGCGCAGCTCTTCGACGATGTCTTCGTCGAAACCTTCCACGGCCAGCAGTTCGCCGACTGGGACATATGCGATTTCCTCGACGGTGCCGAAGCCTTCGCTCACCAGGATGCCGGCGATTTCCTCGTCCACTTCCAGCTTGTCCATGAACAGCTGGCGGGCCGAAGCCTGCTCGGCCTCCGACTTGGCGGTGACCTGGTCCTGGGTCATCACGTTGAGCTGCCAGCCGGTCAGGCGGCTGGCCAGGCGCACGTTCTGGCCGCCCTTGCCGATCGCCTGGGCCAGGCGGTCTTCGGCAACGGCCAGGTCCATCGAGTGCTTGTCTTCATCGACGATGATCGACTGCACTTCGGCCGGCGCCATCGCGTTGATGACGAAGTTGGCCGGGTTGTCGTTCCACAGCACGATGTCCACGCGCTCGCCATTGAGCTCGTTGGACACGGCCTGCACGCGCGAACCGCGCATGCCGATGCAGGCACCGATCGGATCGGTGCGCTGGTCGTGGGCGAGCACGGCGATCTTGGCGCGGTCGCCCGGATCGCGGGCGCAGGCCTTGATCTCCACCAGGCCCTGGCCGACTTCCGGCACTTCCAGCTTGAACAGCTCGATCATGAATTCCGGGGCGGCGCGGCTGATGAACAGCTGCGGGCCACGCGGTTCCGAACGGACTTCGGCCAGGTAGCCGCGCACGCGGTCACCGGCGCGCAGCACGTCACGCGGAATGCCCTTGTCCTTCGGGATGAAGCCTTCGGCGTTGCCACCGAGGTCGACATAGATGTTGCCGCGCTCGGCGCGCTTGACCACACCGGTGATCAGCTCACCCACGCGATCCTTCCATGCATCCACGACCTGCTGGCGCTCGGCTTCGCGCACGCGCTGGACGATGACCTGCTTGGCGGCCTGGGCGGCAATGCGGCCGAAGTCCGGGTTCTCGATCTGCTCTTCGATGTAGTCACCGACGTCCACGCCTTCGGCTTCATCGACGGCGTCCATCAGGCGGATCTGGCGGTCCGGCGATTCCATGACCACGTCATCGGCCACCACTTCCCAGCGACGGAAGGTTTCGTAGCTGCCATCCTTGTGGTCGATGACCACGCGGGTCAGCACTTCCTCGTCGGGATAGCGCTTCTTCGCTGCCGAGGCCAGGGCGGCCTCGATGGCATCGAAGATCACTTCACGCGGCACGCCCTTCTCGTTGGCGACCGCGTCGACTACCAGCAACAGTTCCTTGCTCATTGGCTCACTCCGCGCGCGGCTTCTTTGCCGCCGGCTCGTTGGAAGAAGAATTCGTGTTCGGCTTCGGACGCTTCGGCGCCGGACCGGTCGGCTTGCTCGGGGCCAGCCCCAGCGCCACCCAGTCGGGCATGATCCGTGCCTTGTCGATGTTGTCGGCCGACACGACCACTTCGGCCTTGTCGACGATGAAGGTGATGGCACCTGCGGTCTCGTCGATGGCTTCGATGCGGCCCTGCAGGCGGCGACGGTTGTCCTGCGGCAGCTTCAGCGTGACCTTGGCCATTTCGCCGAGGTGACGGCCGAACTGCTCCAGGTTGAACAGCGGACGATCGACGCCCGGCGAAGACACTTCCAGCGTGTAGTTGCCGCTGATCGGGTCTTCGACGTCCATCTGTGCCGACACTTCGCGGCTGACCCGCTCGCAGTCGTCGACATTGATGATGCGCTCGGGCTGTTCAGCCAGCGGCACGTCGATGTAAAGGCGCAGGGTCGCACCGCCGGGGGCCGGCAGATACTCAACGCCCAGCAGCTCCAGGCCCAGCGACACAACGGTCGGGGCGAGCAGATTCGCGATGTCGGTTGCCTTGTCGCTCACAGCCTGCCTTGATCTCTTGGTTGGGTGCCGGCCTTGGCCGGCATGGAAACATGACGCCCCGGAAACGACAAAGGGCCCGCTGGGCCCCTTTTCCGGAAAGACTCCGGTGACTGGATTCCGGTTGCAACCTGCAGTGCCTGCCGGTTGCGGCCCTCCTTCCGGGTCCGGACTCCCGCTGGGAGGCCGCCTTCAGGGGTATTGCTAGGCCGCTGATGATAGCGACTGCACCGCGCTGGTGCAAGGCTTGGACCCGCCTGAAACCGGCCGCTTCGCTCGCCGGGCATGGCCCGGCGGATCAACCAGAGCCGCAAAGAAAAACGCCCTCGAAGCAGGACTTCGAAGGCGATCTCTTTACTTGGTAGCGGGGGCAGGATTTGAACCTGCGACCTTCGGGTTATGAGCCCGACGAG